>CAYRKS010000278.1:0-2280 GCA_964424855.1 uncultured Lachnospiraceae bacterium | reverse complement strand
GTCCTTCGAGTTTTTACCCTTCTTCAAAATTTCCGGGTGAATACTTGCCAAAAATATACGATAATATTGTACCATATATTTTGTTAAAAATTCAAGTGAAAATTAAAAACATACGGTGCAACGCCTTCGCTTGAGTATATTAAAACCGAGCTTCGCGAATGTACGAAGCTCGGTTTGTCTTCCGGCTGAATGCTCCCGCCCTTGCGGACGGGAGCATTTTTCACTTATCGCTTTTTTCGTTCGAGCCGTCGCTTCGATTTGCATCGACGATCGACTCGCCCAGAATGTATGCGACGAGAACACCTCCTGCGGTTATTATCGCACTGACCTGCGACACCGTACCCTCGTCGGTTCGAAACGCCACCAAAAGCGCACTCACGAAGCCGGCTGCCGCCGCCCAGAATTTGCGGCTCGAAAGCTTCTGTCTCCAATCAATATTCATTGCTTACCTTCCTTTCCGTTCACCTTAAATGCTCACCCAGCTGTTTATCTCGTTCAGCAGTATCCTTCCCTCGAGTATGCGCCCTATCGTAAAGCTCTGTCCGATCAGCCGCTCGGGAACGGTCTTGCCGTTTGAATAGCGAGCTCCGCGCCTTATCACATAGCTGTCGCCGACCGAATATTTCGGCTCGTCATCGAAATAGCCGTAGTTCAGATCGCATTTTCCGATCCCCTCGACCTCTCCGATACCATATTGCCAGAGCTTCATACGCTCGAGCTTCATCGGCGAGATCACGTTCCAATGCGCGAGCCAGATATCGACATCGGGAGCTTTTTCAAAGCGGTAGGTCAAAAAATCGGGATTCGTGTAGAGCATCGGCTCAAAGCCCGCCTTGCCGACCCGATCGATAAACGCCTCGACCGCTTCTCCGAGCGTTCGTTTGTCTAGTCGATCGAGCCACCTTTGACTCTCGACATCGACCGCCGCCCAAAGCTTTATCCTCGAGCGATAGGGCTCAAGCACACGGCAGAAATATTCCGCCTCGTATATTGCCTCGGCACGAGTTCGAGCAGTAAAATAGTGGTAGCATCCGACCGCGATACCATTGTCCGAAGCTCCGACGATATTCTCGCGAAAGCGTCGATCGGTGAAAACCCGAAGACCTTCGGTCGCCTTGGTCTCGCCGCGCCCTTGAGTTGCCTTCAGCATCACGAAATCGGTCTCGATACGACTCCAGTTGAGCTTTCCCTGAAGCGCAGAGACATCAATTCCTCTTTTCATTTACAGCACCTCCTTTCTTCATAGGATATTATAGCATATGTCCCCGACTTCCAGCACGTCATGTCACGTCACGATTCCTCGTTATATAAAACAAAAAGTCGAGTGAATTTCACTCGACTTTTTGTAAATGTTTTTGTCCCATGCTCGGTATTATATTATTTGATATTTAAGCAATTGTCGTTGCATAACGAGCATCGTTTTGTTAAAGAATCAACCCTATCAAAAGTCCTATCACCGCTCCGACCGTCGCACTGCACGCCGCGATCAGCTTGACCTCGCGATATGACAGCAGAGTCTTAAGGCTCGGATGTGCATCGGTGATCGAAGCATCGGCTTTGCTGTTTGAAGCATCAACGTCTTCGGAATTTTTCGGCTCTGCCTCGGGCTCGGATTTTGCAGCCTGAGTTGCAGATTTTTCGTGCTTGCTTTCTTCCGCTTTGTCATCAAGACTCGGCTCGGGCAGAAGTCCGCTATCACGGTAGAGCCGCGAAAGCTCGGTGATCAGCTTTGAAGACGGAACTCTGCGCTTTGTCTTAGCGAACCGCTCGGCGTGAAGCTCACGCTCCGAAAAGGCTATGCGGCTCCAAAAATCAAAGTCCTCGCTTATCTCGTATTCCGCGCCGACCTCGAGGATCGCGAAGCCGCGCGCGGTCTCAAGCTCCGAAAGCTCGACATCACTGTCAACAACGATCAGCCGCAGATTGTTCGACTGGCTCATGAAGCGTCTGAGCTGATTTTTTTGAAGATACGCCGCAAATCCGATCTGCTTTCGAAGCTCGCCCGGGAGCAATGAGACAATAGCTCGCAATATTTCATTTGCCGCCGAATTGAAATCAGCGGTCTTTGTGAGCTTTATCACCACGGTTTTTCCGTCGCAGAGACGCTCTGCGGCAGCTGCGGAGAGCTTTCTGAGCCTTTCATCGGGTTTCGGTTCAATATCACGGGAATATTCTCCGCCGAAATCCGCCATATCGGTCTTTTTATCACGATCGAACAGCGAAGTTATCTCGCTTCCACCGAGAAATCGAGTCGAAAAAAGCTTACAGAAAAGCTCATGC
>CAYRKS010000277.1:0-2311 GCA_964424855.1 uncultured Lachnospiraceae bacterium | reverse complement strand
GTAACGCCGTACTTCTTCAAAAGCTCCTTGACCTGCCGTCCGCCCTCGGCTAAGAGTCCGAGCATTATATGCTCGACCGAGATATATTCGTCCTTGAGCTGTGAAGCGACCTTTTCGGCAAATCTGAGCACCGCCGAGACCTCGCTCGACGGATAAAGCTCGGACACGCCCTGAACCTTCGGCTGCTTTGCGATGAGACTCTTAAGCTCACCCGTCATTGCTCCGACATCGGCACCGAGACGGTAGAGCAGCGTTCCGACAAGACCGCCCTCCTGCATCAGCAGTGCGCAGAGCAAATGCTCGGGAGTGAGCGTCTGATTCTGATTCTCACGCGCGATATTCTGCGCGGAGCTTATTACTTCAATGCTTTTTTGCGTGAATTTTTCACCTGTCATATATATTCCCCCAATTTATTGTTTTGTTTCTTAAATTTAAGCTCAGAGCTTGTACTTTCCGCAGGCTGCCAGGACCAGCTTCTGGCACTCAAGCTCGTAGTCGTAATCGAACGGATTCTCCTTCTCGCCGCGAACCATCGCCGCAAAGTCGAGCATCATAGCATCGTACCGCTCGAGATAGGTCATGTGCGGATATTTATGCTCCTCGTACTTCACGTTCAGCCGACCGTTTTCGAGGCTTCCGAGCCGCACCTGCGCGACACCGTTGTATTCGAGCGGGCGTATCTCAAAGCTTCCGAGGCTTCCGTTCACAACGAGCTGCCGCCGTGCGCCGCCTCCGAGCTCGGTCGAATTCGACTGTGCTATCGAAACACCGTTCTTGTACCTGAACACAGCCGTTGCCTCGTCTATCGCAGTGCAGCCGAATATCCCGCTCCTTGTGAGGAAGGGAACGACCTCCTCGGGTCTTCCTTGCATCATGTATATGAGATCGACCATGTGACAGCCGAGGAAAAGCATTATTCCCTCGTCAAAGCGATCGAGCCACTGACGCTTTTCGGGTGTGTGGTCACTGCTCATGACAGCCGTGACCGAATGTATCTCGCCGAGCCGACCCGATCTCACGAGGTTCAGGCAATCGACCACAGCGGGATTGTATCTGTACATATAGCCCATCTGGAGCGGGAGCTTTTTTCTTCTTGATATGTCAAGCACCCTTTCGAAGACCTCAAGCTCGTTTCCCGCCGGCTTGTCGATGTGAACGGGTATACCGTTTTCAACGCATCTGAGTGCCGCGTGAGGCAGGTCGTATTCAAAGCCCTCGCAGACCATAAAATCGCAGCTCGAGTTGAACAGCTGCTCCTCGGTCATGAATTTGTATCGGCAATACGGCTCGGTTCCTTCGACCTCGGCACGCCACTTGGGATCGTCCTCAACTACTCCTACCACCTCGAATATCTCGGGAAACTTTTCAAGACACTGCAAAATGTCGCGGCTGTGATCGTGTTTTGTGCCGATGTGACCGACACGAAGCTTTTTTGTACTCATAGTCTCTTCTCCGTCTCAAATAATTATTTTCTGTCTTCCGAGCTCTGCGGCATATTCGTTCGCCGCCTCCTCGTGACTGAGCCTTCCGGCAATATAACCCTTTAGCAGTCGATCGAAGAGCCGTATCCTGTCGGATATCGCCTCGGCAAGCTCGGTCGAAGCTATCTCGTGCCGCTCCGAGGCTGTCGGGAAAAGCAGTGTCCGCGTAAAGCGTCCGTCCTCGAGCATATATCCGACCTTCATCGGCAGATATTTCGACTCGATCCGACACCAAAGCTCGAAGAAGCTCGTCAGTGCCTCGAGCAGTGCGCTCGACTGTGTTCGGTAGACCACCGAAAGATTTCCGATCGAACCGTTTCGCTCACTCGGGAAAAGCTCGACCTCGTATCTCACGGTCGGACGGTATTTGTACTCAAGGCAGGAGCGCAGTGCCATGTAGGGTGCGCCCGCGTTCACCTGCGGGATTATCTGGGTCGCCGACATGAGCTGCTCGATCTCGCTGAAGATATCGCCCACGCGCTGCTCGGGCGTTTGCAGCTTTACGTGCTCGGCGAGGATCTGATTCACAAGGCTCGAGCGGTTCGTCCCCTTTCGGTGCGCCAACAGATCGATCTCGCGTATCACCTCATCCGAAAGCATCAAGCTGTACAATGTTTTTTTCATTTCGCTCTTCTCTCATCTCTTTTCTTTTATCGTATATTTATTATACCACGTCAAATATAATTTGTCAAGAGGTTTATATAAATTTTCACACAAATTTCATGTAGCTTCAAAAAATCTTCACCCTCGGCATATAAAAAAGAGAGCCTGCCCTTCTGAAGTGAACCCAAAAGTTTAGACAAAAATCACATATTAAATCATTTGTGAAT
>CAYRKS010000276.1:0-2321 GCA_964424855.1 uncultured Lachnospiraceae bacterium | reverse complement strand
ATACTGGCGGCTCGAAACAGCTATGCCTGTGCGCAGGTACTGTTTTACAACTGCGAAGAGGCTCCGATGAAGGTCGAGGCTGAGGGATGGGAACCCGAGATATATCAAATGGTCGCGATCCCGGTCGAGCGAAATCAGGGGATAGAGCCCGAGAATTTCAAGCCGCACCGTCCGGAGCGCATTGCGCCCTACGAGCTTTTTGAGTGCATGAAGCCGATAAGAGACGGTTTACTTCATCCAGAAAATGGTATTGCCGCTATATATTTGTCTATGCGGATACCGTCCGATGCGAAGGTCGGAGTTTATCGTGGTGCTATAAAAGTCGGAGAGGTCAGCATCCCGGTAGAGCTTGAAATAAGCCGTGCGGTCGTTCCGAGTGAGACGCTGACGATACTCATGGGGTATTCTACCGACTGTGTTGCGAGATATCACGGAGTCACTCCCTACTCGAAGGAATTTCACGCTTTGGATGAGCAGTATTTGAAAATGCTTCGACGCTCTCATCAGAATATGCTTTACTGTCCGAAGCCCGAGTCGAAGAGGGGAGAAAACGGAAGCTGGGAGATCGACTTTACCCGCTTTGAAAATTACATCGAGCGTCACTTAAAGCTCGGGTTCAAGCGATTCAATTTCGGTCTTGGGTTCAGAAGGAGCTGGTCTGCCTCGGAGATACTGGTAAACGGTATGCCCTCGATGAGCTTTGAATGCTATCAATATCTCGCAAAGCTACTTCCGCAGCTCGAGGCACTTTTGAAAGCTCGCGGCTGGAGCGAATTGTTTTATCTCGGCATAGCGGACGAGCCGAACAGTGCGAATGCGACCGAATATCGTGCGCTCTGCGGTCTTGTCAGAAAGCTTGCGCCTTCGATAAGGCTGCTCGATGCGATGTCCTTCGGTGCGGTACACGGTGCGGTCGATATTTGGATACCGCTCAACGCCGAATATGAGTGCCACAAGAAGGAATTTGAGATATTCCGAGAGAACGGCGATGAGATATGGTATTACGACTGCTGCGGACCGCGCGGTAACAGCTGCATAAATCGGTTCATGGACTATGCGTTACTCGACACGCGGTATCATTTCTGGGCGAATTATGCCTACTCACTTCCCGGATATCTGCACTGGGCGGCGAATCTCTATCAGCCGGGGCAGGATCCGTTCAAACAGAGCTGTCCCGAGCATCACAACGCCGACAACGTATGTTGGCTTCCGGCGGGCGACACACATCTTATATATCCCGGAGAGGGTGAACCGTGGATGTCGATACGGCTCGAAAATCAGCGTGCGAGCGCAGAGGAATACGAAATGCTCTGTGCGCTATCAAAAAATGACAAGGCGAAAGCGGATATGCTCTGCTCAAAGGTATTCCGTTCATTCTGCGATGTTGAGTATGATGTGAATATCTTCCGCGCCGCTAAAAACGAGCTGATACGCGCCTGCGAGGCGATATGAGATGAATAAAGCCGCTAAATCGCTCATCGAGCGGTTTAACGGACTATGATATACTAAGGAGAATTATAAAATGTACGATTTCAGATATTACGCGATAGGACACTCCTACTTAAAGCACGGTCCGTTCAAGGGTTGGCAGACTGACGGCTACTGGGGCATGGCGGCAAGTGAGCCAGCGAAGGATTATTTCCACCAGCTTCAGGACATTCTAAGCTCGAATTACGACTGCTCTATCGAGGCTATCGCCGAGAACCACGCGGCATATGAGCGACTCTGCATAAAGGGCGTTTCCGAGGAGACTTACAAGAGCTCCGAGGGCTACAAGCACATGAAGGAGACCATAGAGACCTTCAAGCCGAACATCATAACGGTATTCATCGGCGGCGGAAACACTCCGGCAAATGACGAAGAATCGCTGACCCGCTTCTTCGATGTGCTTTACGATATGATAAAGCAGAGCAAGAGTCCCGAGGCGGTCGTTATTTGCGTTTCGATAAACAGCAATATCTTCAAGATAAACTCTCCGATGATCGAGAAATACGGCTTTATTTCGGCGGACACCTCCTTTATCCACAGCATTCGGGGACGCGAAAATCCCTACTATGCCTACAAGGATTATCCCGAGTATGACGAAGCGGCGGCAAACGGTGCGGTCGAGTTCAGAACTCATCCGAACGATCTCGGGCATCGCAAGATCGCCGAGTGTATATACGAGGCGGCAAGAGCTACGATAGTTGAAAGCATTCCCGAGGGTAAGAGCGGCGCAGTCGGCTTCAGCACGAAAAAGGAGGCAAAGAACAGCGGCTTCGAGCTTATCACCGAGCCGAAATTCAAGGTATCTCTTGAGGGCTTCAATCAGTCCGAAGCAA
>CAYRKS010000275.1:0-2344 GCA_964424855.1 uncultured Lachnospiraceae bacterium | reverse complement strand
CGCCCCCCTTCACCCCCCGCCTTCCCCCAAAATTATTAACCACTTGCATTACTACAGAGTGACAGTGGGGTGAGTGCGCGGCTGTGCCGCACACGATGAGGTTACGGAGTTTGTGCGAATTTGATATCACAGCTCGAGCGGCGGGCTTCGCGCCGCTCGAGGGTATGTTTTAATAAGTTAACCCTTCGCGCCGCCGAGGTAGGCGAGCGGGGATGAGTCGATATTTTCGCACACGGAGCGTGCAGATTTAGCTTGCGTGAAGCTAATGACAAAGTAAAGCCTTCACCCGATGCACCTAACCCGAACCGATAGCTGGTCGAAAAGGTTTGGTGAGGGGAGGAGGTTTGGAGGAGGGACGCTTTTCTCAAGAGGTGTTCCCGATGAACGACGCGAATTCGCGCGGCTGACAATAAAGCAAAGCCTTCACTCTATGCACCGAACCCGAACCGATAGCTGTTCAAAAAGGTTTGGTGAGAGGGAGGAGGCTTGGAGGAGGGGGGGCACCTTTCCTTAAAAGGTGTCCCCCCTCCTCCATATTATATAAACACAAGGAGATAATTATGAACTGGACACAGCTTAGAGTTGGGGTAAAGACAGAGGAGCTTGACCGGACGGCAGCGATAATGAGTATGCTGGACAACGGTATCATGATCGAGGATTACAGCGACATCGAGACGGGGCTGAAGACCTGCTACGGCGACCTGATCGACGAAAACATTTTGAATGCGGACAAGAGCATGGGCGCGGTATCGATATATGTTCCTGAGGATCGGAATTATAACGACTACACGGCGTTTTTGCGTGACCGCTTCAAGGCGGAGGGGATCGACGCGAAGATCGAGCTGCTCGGAGTTGACGAAGAGGAATGGTCAACGGCGTGGAAGAAATACTATCATCCGATCAAGGTCGGAGAGCGTCTGGTGATCGTTCCGATGTGGGAGAAATACGACGCGCAGCCGGGTGAGATAATCGTTCGGATGGATCCGGGCATGGCGTTCGGAACGGGAACGCACGAAACGACCCGTCTGGTCTGCGGCATGATCGAGAAATATCTCGTACCGGGTCAGAGGATGCTCGATGTCGGAACGGGAAGCGGAATACTTGCGATCTGCGCCTCGAAGCTCGGCGCGAAGGAGTGTGCGGCGTATGATATCGACCCGGTGGCGGTCAGAGTTGCGCGCGAGAACGTAAAGGACAACGAGCTTTCGAACATAAAGTGCGAGGTCTCGGATCTTTTGAAGGACGTTGACCTTTCTGACGGGCTTTTCGACTTTGCGGTGGCGAACATAGTTGCGGATATAATCGTCAGAATGTCGGACGATATCGGACGCTACATAAAGGACGGAGCGTATCTCATCTGCTCCGGAATTATAGAACGCTATGAAAATGATGTCCGCGAGGCGATGGAGCGCAACGGATTTGACATTGTAGAGTGCGCGCGCGAGTCGGATTGGGTCGCGATGGTTTGCCAAAAGCGGGCAAATTCATAAAAAAAACCCCATTTTTCGGGTCTGAATGGGCTTATTGACGGTTTTACAAAAAATATTTACAATTTTTTCGCGAAAACATTTGACAAAATCACGAAAGTATAGTATAATATATATGTTACCGACAAATCGCTTTGAAAGCTAAGCTGAAAAATCTATTGCACGGAGGAACGTGATGCCGCGGTTTTTTCTTCAAAGGTCAAATATTTCCGATGGATACGTTACCCTGACGGGGGACGACGCTCTGCACATCTCGCGTTCGCTGAGAATGCGTCCGGGCGAAGCGATAACCGTCTGCGATATGCAAAAGAGGGTGTACGAATGTGTCCTTGAGGATTTCACCGCCGACACGGTTCGCGCGAGGATAATTTCCGAGAGCGATTCCGACACCGAGCCGCCCTACGGTGTGCGGCTCTATCAGGCACTTCCGAAATCGGACAAGCTCGATGTGATAATCCAGAAGGCGGTCGAATCGGGTGCATCCGCGATAATCCCGTTCGGCTCGAGCCGCTGTGTTGTCAAGGCGGAGCCCTCTAAGGAGGGCAAGCGTCTCGAACGGCGAAGGCGTATCGCACTTGAGGCGGCGAAGCAGTGCGGACGCGGGAGCATTCCCGAGGTGCGCGAGCCGATGAGCTTCGAGCAAATGCTCGAGGACGCTTCGGACTGTGCGCTTAAGCTCTTCTTCTACGAGGGCGACGGGGCAGTGCCGCTTCGGACTCTGCTCGAGGGTATCCCCGAGGGTGAGCTTCCCGAGAGCATAGCGGTCGTTATCGGCTCGGAGGGCGGCTTTTCGCTCGAGGAGGTCGAACGTGCGAGGACGGCAGGCTTTATGGTCTGCGGACTCGGTAAAAGGATCC
>CAYRKS010000274.1:0-2405 GCA_964424855.1 uncultured Lachnospiraceae bacterium | reverse complement strand
ACGCTCGTCCTGTTCGGTCACGCCCTGCTCGGCATCGATCATTATGACGCAGACATCGGCACGTTCTACCGCCATCTTTGCGCGCAGAACGCTGAACTTTTCGATGCGATCCTCGATCTTGCTCTGACGGCGTATTCCGGCAGTATCGATGAAGACGAATTTTCCGAATTCGTTTTCGACTCTGGTATCGACCGCATCGCGGGGCGTTCCGGCAATGTCGGAGACGATGAGACGATCCTCACCGAGTATCTTGTTGATTATCGAGCTCTTTCCGGCGTTAGGCTTTCCGATTACGGCTACCTTGATAACTCCGTCGTCCTCGTCCTTCTCCTCGTCTGCCGGGCATATCTCGAGAACACGGTCGAGCAGATCTCCCGAGCCGGTGCCGTGCAGCGACGAGAGCGGGATCGGGTCGCCGTCAAAGCCGAGCTCGTAAAATTCGTAATATTCCATCGGTAGCGCACCGATAGAATCGACCTTGTTTACGGCGAGGATGACCGGCTTGCGCGACTTTATCAGCATGGTAGCGATATCGCGGTCTGCGGCAGTGAGTCCGACCGTAACGTCGGTCATGAAGACGATGACATCTGCCGAGGCAACGGCTATCTCAGCCTGATTTTTCATCTGCTTGAGTATGAGATCATCGGTCTTCGGCTCGATTCCTCCGGTATCGACGAGCATCATTGCGCGTCCGTTCAATTCGATTTCATAGTATATTCGGTCGCGGGTTACGCCGGGCGTGTCCTCAACGATCGAAATGCGCTCGCCGGCAAGCTTGTTGAAAAGCGTGCTTTTTCCGACGTTAGGTCGTCCGACGATTGCGATTACAGGTTTAGCCATATTATGACCACAGTGCTTTGCTCAGGATAGTACCGAGCAAAGTATTCCTTTCCGCCCCCTTTGGGAGCTTTTTAATAGAGTATGTTTCCGACAAATTCCATTCCCGAAGATTCCGTCGGGATTATATCGACTCCGAGCCGCTCTTTAAGCTCATCGAGCGTCATATCGTCGAGAGTGATCGGTTCATCCGCCTTGAGCATGACCTTGGGTATGAGCAGACGATCTCCGAGCGGCTTGCCGTTTAGCTGAGCGATTAGGTCGCGCCCGGTGATAAGACCGGCGACCGTGATGTTGTGACCGAAAAAGTCGTTTGTTATGAGGTACACCTCGCAGTGAAGGGTGGGGACTCGACGCATAAGCTCATCTGCAAGCGATTTTATAAAGCTGTATGCCGCCTTTCCGGTCGCTATCGAGATGTGACGCTCGACCGTGAGATCATGCTCGTCGAGAAAATCCATTTCGTCGTCAAATTCCGATTGCATCGAGCGGATCATTCCGACACCGTTTTCGATCTGAGGATAGCCCTCGTAATATTCCTCGCCCGGGATCTCACGTCCGCAGGAGATGTACATTTCATCCGAGCAGAAAAATATGCGCGAGCCGTATTTTTCAAGGCATTTCTCGGCGAATTCGTCAACCATGTCGATAACCTCGGCAAGCTCGCTCGGCTCAAAGCACTGAAGAGGGTAAAGCCCGTCGCGGTGATCCGAAATACCCACAGGGACTATCGAAACGCCCGAAAGGTGCGGATAAAGCTCAACGAGGTCGCGCATGGAGCGCATGAGCTCCTCGCCGTCGTTAAGTCCCTTGCAGAGCACGATCTGACAGTTCAGCTCGATCCCCGCGTCGGCAAAACGTCGCATATATGCAAGCACCTCGCCGGCTCGCTTGTTTTTCATCATTTTTACGCGAAGCTCGGGATTCGTCGTGTGAACCGAGATATTTATCGGCGAGGTCTTCATCTCGCAGATTCGGTCAACATCGGCATCCTTGAGATTCGTCATCGTGATATAGTTTCCCATAAGGAAGGAAAGCCGCGAGTCATCGTCCTTGAAATAGAGCGTGTCGCGCATACCCTTGGGAAGCTGATCGATGAAGCAGAAAACGCATTTATTTTTGCAGGATTGCTTGCAGTCCATAAGATAGGTCTCAAATTCGAGACCGATATCCGAATATTCGTCTTTTTTAATCGTCACATCGAAAAGCTCCGGACCGCGGTGGATCGTTAAAACGATCTTTTTTTCGGTCAGACGGAAGCGGTAATCGAGAACGTCGTTTATGTCGTGTCCGTTTATCGAGATAAGGATATCGCCCGGCTGAAGCTTGTGCTTGTCGGCGGGTGAACCCTTTTCCACAGATTTGATTGTTACCATTTCAGATTTCTACAATTACCGGCGTGTGTTTCATTGCCGGAAGAAGTCGCTCGAGCAGATCGGAGGTTTTGAGTCTCAGGCTCGAGGTGTTTATAGCAGGATGACAGCCGAAATATTCGCTGTCGATAATGTCGCGGTCGATGATAAGCTTGACCGCATTTTCGGTGTCGTTCATAAGTCCGAGAACGCTCA
>CAYRKS010000273.1:0-2421 GCA_964424855.1 uncultured Lachnospiraceae bacterium | reverse complement strand
TTGGTGATGGTGTTTGTCTGCTTTATTGCGCCGGTGCCGGGAAATTCCTCGAGCTTTACGCTGACCGAGAGCTTGTATGCGTCGTTGACATAGACATCGCCCTCGCGACGGAACTGAATATCGGTAGAATATACCCTTACTGTAAAGGGCTGGGGTTTCATTATTTCTTTCATTTGAAATATCCTCCTGATGGTTGATGCTTTAATTATAACACAATATGCCCTGTTTGTCAATGATTTTTTCAAAAAATTGCCGTTATCAGCTTAAAGTGCGCGACTGTTATTGCAGCCTTGCTGTCGATGAAGCGCAGACCCTGCCCCACCATCAAAAAAATGTCCGCTCAGCTATTGACAAATCCGAGCCGATGTGCTATAATATAGCGTTGGAAAATATCGCTTTTTTGCATAAAGCACGCATAATATGTCATTTTTTATGCCTGATCAGTATTTATAAGCCGAGACCTTCGGCTTTATAGATAAATTTTTTTATTTTCAAAGGAGAAAAGAAAATGCGCAACCATTCCCGCAGCATTGCCGCCCTTCTCGCGGCAGCCTCGGTTTGTGGTGTACTCGCTTCCTGCGGTGCTTCCGGAAAGCCGAGCGAAACCACTGCCGACAGTGTTACCCCCCGAATTGGGAGAGACTTCCAATGAATTGACCGATTCGGTACCGACTGATCTGAAATTCAGCGGCGAGACGATAAACTTCTACATCCGCGACGATCTCACGATCGCCGAGTTTGACGCAGAAGAGACCGGAGATATTATAGACGATGCGGTTCACAAGCGCAATCGCGATGTTTCCGAGCGTCTCGGAGTCGATTTCAATTTCATCGAAGGTCCCGGAGCATGGGGCGGACGTGAGGAATTCACTCGCAATGTCACCACAAGCGTAATGGCAAACGATCAGGCCTATGACATAATCGGCGGCTACAGCATGGCTACCGCCGCACTTGCGGTCGGAGATTATCTCTGCGACCTCAACGACACCGAATATCTCGACTTTTCAAAGCCGTGGTGGTCGGACAGCCTTCTCAAGGAGGCAACGATAAACGGTCACCTCTTCATCGCCTCGGGCGATATCGCGACCTCGCTCACCGGCTCTATGTACGCCGTCTTCTTCAACAAGCAGATCCGGACTCGAAGACCCCTATGAGATCGCACTCGAGGGCAAATGGACGCTCGACAAGCTCATCGAAATGTCCACCGGAATATATGCCGACCTCAACGGCAACGACAAGAAGGATGTCGAAGACCGCCTCGGCTTCCAGCTCTACTCGGTCTACGATGATGCGATCTATCACGGCGCGGGACTCAAGCTCACCGACATAGGCGAGGACGGCTTCCCGATCATGTCGAAATCGCTCACGAGCGAAAAGGCAGTCGCGCTCGTCGAAAAGTACGTTTCCTTCATGAACGATACGAACGATGCCCTCTCGGTAAGCGACAGCAGCCTCGGTGTTGACAACTTCAAGCACGGAAATCACCTCTTCGCGGTTCAGGAGGTTCAGACCGCTATAACCAAGTTCCGCGATGTCAAGTTTGACTACGGAATCCTCCCGATACCGAAATACGATGAGGAGCAGGAGAACTACAGCACTCTCACCTCCTTCCCCTACACCCTCTACGGTATACCGATCGACGCAAGAGACGCGGATATGTCCTCCGCAGTCCTCGAGCTTTTGGCGGCAGAGGGCTACAAGACGGTCTCGCCCGCATACTTCGAGATCGCACTCAAGATAAAATACACCTCAGATGATAACGCTTCGAAGGTCTATGACATAATCAAGGGTTCGATCTGCTACGACTTCGGACGTGTTTACAGCGACAGCATAAAGGGCTCGCCGGTCTTCGCCTTCAGATCGGCAGTCACCGACAACAACACGAACTGGATGTCCAAAATGGAATCAATTAAGAACCAATACGAAGCCGGTCTTGCGGAGATCAAGGAAAATTTCTCCGACGAAAAATAAATTAAATCTCAAAAGCAAATTCCTCGGCGCAAAGCGCACCGAGGAATTTTTTGGCTAAAAAACCGTGTTTTTTTGAAAAAAAGCATTTACCTTATTGACAAATCTCGTGAGATGTGCTATAATATAGGCAGTTGGAAATACATACGGTTCAATTAAAATGAAAGAAGGTGAATGAGTATGGCAACGCCGCAGGATCTGCCATATCCGATAAAACATATTCGAATCGGCGCATAGGAAAGCTCTTTTTTCCGTGCGCTTTTATTGTACCCTTTTCGCGATTTTATTTTGAAAATAAATATAAGGTGATATTTACCATGAAAAAATACCTTTCTCTGCTTCTGATGCTCCTTTGTCTGATGCTCCTGTTCACCGCCTGTGCGAGTGACAACGAGATAGAATTTGACGACATGGACTATGCCGTATCCGCCACCGCGACCGCCGTTCTCGACG
>CAYRKS010000272.1:0-2439 GCA_964424855.1 uncultured Lachnospiraceae bacterium | reverse complement strand
CGCAACGAGGAATCGATCGAAGCCGCGATCGAAAGCCTCGAAAGCAAATAAGCAGCAAAAGCAATCCTACCGCGATCCGCACATGAATACACAGCCATGAAAAGCCGATCTCGGTGCTCTCCGCCCGATGCCGCAAAGGGTATCGGGCGTTTTTCAAAAAAGGGTCGTCGGATTTTCCGACCCGAAATCACAAAATCTTGCTCCGTTACGGAGCGGCAAGGAATGGTGAACAATATGTCACGCACAATTTTCGAAGGACAAAGCACAAATGAGATATCCTTCCCTCTCGGAGGTATCGGAACCGGCTCGGTCGGACTGGGCGGAAACGGTCAGCTCATCGACTGGGAGATTTTCGGAAAGCCGAACAAGGGCTCGATAAACGGCTGTACCCACTTCGCGGTAAAGGCAGAGAAGGACGGAAAGCTCACCGACGCGAGAGTCATCTGCGGAGATATCTATAAAAATCTCGCAGGTCAGACCGGTCTCAACTTCGGCTTCGGTCTCACCAGCTCATCGATGCAGGGCTTCCCGCATTTCGAGAGCTGCAAATTCATCGGAGAATTTCCGATAGCAAAGCTCAAGCTTTCTGATCCCGATGCGGCAATGAAGGTGGAAATGACCGCGTTCAACCCCTTTATCCCGCAGAACTCGAAGGATTCGAGCATACCTGCGGCGTTCTTTGAGCTGTCCGTGACTAACATAACGAGCGAACCGCTCGATTTCACGGTCGCAGGCTCGGTCATGAACCCGTCGAACTGCTCGGTTAATGAAATATCGGTAGAGGATCGTCTCATCACCCTCACGCCGATGGGCGAAAACGTTGTCAAAAACGATGGACTTGCGATAATCACAGATGCCGATGACATATCCTATCAGGAATACTGGTATCGCGGAGGCTGGTGCGATCACCTCGAGACCTTCTGGCGCAACTTCACCGAGACCTCGCGCCTCAAGAACCGCCGCTACGAGACCGACAGCAGCAAGCACAGCGGCGTTGCACAGTCTTCAAGAAGCGACCACGCCTCGCTCTGCGCACACAAGCCGATCGCGCCCGGCAAAACCGAGACCTTCAGATTCATAATCGCGTGGTATTATCCGCTCAAGCCCGACCAGTGGCAGATAGGCGACGAGCCGACCGAGGTCAGAAACTATTATTCCTACATTTTCGACTCGGCTGCCGATGCCGCACTATATTCGATGCGCGAATGGGATCGTCTCTACTCGGCTACCAAACGCTGGCACGATGAGCTTTTCGCTTCGACTCTCCCCGAGGAGGTCATAGAGGCGGTAAGTGCGACCTCCTCCGTGCTCAAGACCGAGACCTCGATCCGTGTCGGCGAGGACGGCAGCTTCTACGGCTGGGAGGGACTCGGCGAGCATGAAGGCTCCTGCCGCGGAACCTGTACGCACGTCTGGAACTATGCCTATGTCATGGCGTATCTCTTCCCCGACCTCGAGCGCAACATCCGCGAGAACGATTACAAGTACAATCAGATGGAGACCGGCGGAATGGTCTTCCGCACCGCGCTCCCCTTCGGACGCGGCGGTCGCCCGAGCATTTATTCCTTCCGTCCCTGCGTTGACGGTCAGATGGGCGGAATTATCAAGGTCTACCGCGAGTGGAAGCTCTCGGGCGACACCGAATGGCTCCGTTCGATCTGGAAGGAAGTCAAATATTCGCTCGAATACGCTTGGAGCGAAAAGAATCCCGACCGTTGGGATCGCGACCTCGACGGTGTTCTCGAGGGCAGACAGCATCACACTCTCGACATGGAGCTTTTCGGTCCGTCGAGCTGGCTCGAGGGCTTCTACCTCGGCGCACTCAAGGCGGCAAGCGAGATGGCAGCCGCACTGGGTGATCCCGATTCCGAAAAATATCTCGAGCTTTTCGAGCGCGGAAAGAAGTGGACTGCTGAAAATCTCTTCAACGGCAAGCACTTCATACAAAAGGTCGATCTCACCGACAAGGCTCTGATCGACAGCTTCAACGCCGCAGGCACCTATTGGAACGACGAGGCGGGTCAGATAAAATATCAGATCGGCGAGGGAAGCGAGATCGATCAGCTCCTCGCTCAGTGGCACGCCGACATCATCGGACTCGGAGAGCTTTTCGATCCCGATCAGGTCAACACCGCGCTTTCCGAAATGTACCGCCTGAACTACAAGGAAAATATGCGCCGCCACTACAACACCTTCCGTCTCTTTGCGATGAACAACGAGGCAGGCGCGATAATCTGCGAGTGGGACAAGGATGTTGAAAAGCCCGCGATCCCGATCCCTTACGCGCAGGAGTCCATGCACGGCTTTGAATACGCCTTTGCCGGACTTCTCATCAGCCGCGGCTTCGTCAAGGAAGGTCTCACGGTCGTAAAGAGCGTCCGCGACCGCTATCGCGGCTTCAACCGCAATCCCTGGAACGAGATCGAATGCGGCTCGAAC
>CAYRKS010000271.1:0-2443 GCA_964424855.1 uncultured Lachnospiraceae bacterium | reverse complement strand
AAAAAGCTGTTCGGAGTGAAATATCTTTGGGTTTTCCTGTTTGTAATGCTCATGCTGAACAGCGCGGTCGCGTGGTACACCGCCGACAAGACGCTCGCGGCAAGCGAGCCCGTTCAGATGATCTCGGGATTTTTCGAGGAATATTTCGAAGCTCCCGAGGAGCTGAACGCCTACTATAAGAAGATGCAGGATTTCAACGCCGAGCAGCAATCGCTTTTACGCGAAGCTATGCGAAACGGCAACATGGATTTTGAACCCGAGACCCTGCCCGATCTCTATTCCACTGACGAGAGCTATCCCGACAAAATGCTCTTCTCAAAGCTATACACCGCTATCTCTGCGGCAGAGGAATATCCCGAGCAGCTTGAAAAGGTGATCGAACGCGCCAAGGCCAATCTCGACGCTTTTTCCGACATGGGGATAGGCGAGGCTTCGTTCACCTATAAATATCAGCTCAAGGTGATCGAGCTTTACGAAAAAATGCAGAGCAGCGTCGAGCTTGAGGTCGAGTACACGCGCGGCTGGAACGAATATTTCGCATATGACACGGTGAATATATTCATCTTCGCGATGCTGATAATGCTCGGAAGCCTGATATTCGTTCAGGAAAAGCAGAGCGGATTTATTCCGATAATGCGCACTGCAAAAAACGGACGCGCAAGAACCGCTGTGGCAAAGCTTATTACCGTTATGCTGCTGACTGTTTGCTTTGTGCTTCTCTTCACACTCTCAACCTTTGCGGTGTACGGCTTGCGCCTCGGATTTTCCTCGACCGAAAATGTGATACAGGCACTTGACAGCTTTACCTTTTCGCCGTACAGAATAACCGTCGGAGAATATTTCCTGATCACTCTCGGAGTAAAGCTTTTGACCTTTGTACTCTTTTCGATGGCGGTAACTGCACTTTCCGCGATATTTTACAACTACATTTTGATATATATCATCGGACTGGGGCTTTTCGGAGTGAATTTTCTCCTTTACACGCTTTCGTACATCGATGCAAATTCGGTGTTCAAAAATCTCAATCTCGTCGCGACCTCATCCGTCAACTCACTTTTCACAAGGTATCGTGCGATGGGAGTATTCGGAAATGTCGTGGGCTTTGTTCCGGCAATGCTAATCGGCTTTTCGATACTGACGATAGTCTGCGCCGTTGCGGCAGTAATGATATATGTTCGCGGAGCGGATTCTGTACGAGCTGTACGCATAGAGCTTCTTGACCGACTCGCCGCATTTTGCATGACAGAGCTTGCAAGGCTCAAGAATCGGCTTTCACACATATCCGCAAGGAAAAAAAGCCGTACTCGCAGCTACAGCAATTCTCTGATCCTCGCCGAATGCTTCAAAACGCTCATATCCTCTAAATTCATAATTATAGTACTGCTGATACTCGGAGTCAAGGTCTGGTATTCGTACAATGTAAATCAGCCGTCAAATTCCTATTCCGACTCGGTATACAAGGAATACATGACCCGTCTCGAGGGTGAGCTGACCGATGAAAAGCTCGATTACATCGCCGCCGAGCGCGAGATGATCGACGCTACACTTTCCAAAGAACGCGAAATGCAGACGGCTTATATAAACAATGAAATAAGCTTTGATGAATACCGTGAATATCTCTCGGATTACAATTACGCCTACTCGCGCTCAAGGCTTCTGCAAACGATTGAGCGGCACGCCGAATATCTCATCGAAAAAGAGGCTGAGACCGGCATAAAGGGTTGGTTCATATACGACACCGGATGGTCGAAAATGTATTCCTCGCCTGCCGATCTCTTCCTTTACACGGCGATACTTCTGCTTTTGACCGGCTCGTTTGCGTCGGAATATGTATCAAGGTCCTCCTCGGGCGGATTTGCTCAGCTCCTGCGTTCGACCCGAAACGGACGCGACAAGACCTTCCGCGCAAAGCTGATCTCCTCCGGAATGATAGCCGTTATACTTGCGATCCTCACCGGAGGTGCAGACCTCGCGGTCATTATACTCGGCTATGACCTTCCCGCGGCAAACGCTCCTCTTATGTCGCTCGAAATGTTCTCATCCGTTTCGAGCGGCATAACGGTGATCGGTTATTTCGCGGTATTCTCGATAATGCGTATCGCCGGCGCACTGATAATGGCAATGCTCGTATGCGCGCTCTCCGAGCTTTTGGCAAGGTATATCCCGATCCTCGGAACGGCGGTCATACTGACTCTGCTCCCCGCGCTCTGCGCATACTTTGGGCTTGCGGCGGCTGAGAAGGTGAATTTTCTCAATCTGCTTGCGGGTACTCCGCTGTTTTTACAGTCGGCAAATATGTCAATGCTCGGAAACGGATATGCCATGCTGATACTTTGGCTTACGACCGCAGCTATCGCGGTCACGGCGATGCTGCTCTCGGCAAAGCGGATGTTTGTAAAATGAAAGGAATATGGTATGAACAAAGGAATAAAAGCACTCGCGG
>CAYRKS010000270.1:0-2447 GCA_964424855.1 uncultured Lachnospiraceae bacterium | reverse complement strand
TGTGCCGTGAAGGAGAGCACGCACAGTAAATCGGGAGACCGCATTTATTGCGCAGTCTCCCGATGATAATATTATAGCATAAAAAACCGTGACAAGGTGTGACAGGATTATTTTTCTTCGCGCAAAAATCGGTAGCATCTTTGCCTTGCCATTTCGGGGGTGTTCCCGCCGCCGATTCGGTTGGCAACACCGACCCATGAAAGACAATCAACGAACCTCGCCTTGAATATCCGCCTGGTCATAGCGTCATCGATCGTCTCTATATAATCCATTAGCCTTTGGCATTCTTCGGTCTCACGCTTGATCTTAAGCGTGATGCTCGCTCTCAGATCGGCGATCGAAGCCGCTATAGCCGTTCGGTCGGTAACACTTCCGCACGCTCTCGAGGAACCGCTCGAAGGCGATACGGAGCGCGCCGCAGCTTCCATACGATGCAATCGTTCTGTATCTTCTGCGATCTCCTTTTTGAGATTATAAAGCTGTGACAGCTCTTTTCTGGTCACAAATTCCCCACTCCTTTCCGACTGTCGGTGAAATGCCAAGCTCGCCGGGTGCATCTATCAGCCGACCGTTACGTCTGCACTCGATAGATACCATGCTGTTCGCACAAAAGGCAATGCGATCTCCTTCCTCAACCTTTTCCATTGGACTTACACCGCGTAGCGTGAGATTGTAGTATATGATCTCAAGAGACTCATCGCCATCCACAAGAACACGGATATAATTGCCGTAGCGTTCCACACGACGTGTGCCTTGTTCGGCATTCAGCGGCACTACTATCCCCGATCTTACCGCACATATTATACGCGGGTCTCCGCCGTTTCCATCAAGTCCGCGCAGTACCAGATTCCCTGCTGTGTTCTTTTTACCGGTTCGAATAATATCGGTTAGTCTGAAATGACCCGATTCAAAAAGCGAGATCATTCTTCATCCACCTCCCCGTTACTGCAATAATCCTCGTTTCCGACCATGCGTGAGAATTTCGACATCGCACTCCAAAACTTGCAAATTCCCTCCGAAGGAGCATTGGCAGAAAAATACTTGCAGTCCTTGCAGCGCACGACCAAAACCTCCTCACATTTCTTTTGCTTCAGCTGCTCACACCAACGAGCCGCCTTAGTTTCCATGGCAGACTCGATACTGTCATCGGGATCACTTACCAGAAAGACCGCCAACGCCACCATAATATCCGCGACTTCCTCGTGCAAGGAGCCCAGCGCGGTCTCCGCATCGATCGAATTCGGATTAGTCTTCTTGACCCTGTTCAGCTTCAAAGCCGCTTGAGCCAGTTCCGATGCCTCCTCGGCAAGCTTGGTGAGAATATCTTCTTCACTCAGCGCATTTCTTATGTATCTGTATTCGTTCATGGTCATCCTCCTATGTCATCTCTGTTCATTGATCTTTCGTAAATCGCCCGCATGATCTCGGATGTATCGTAGCCGCCGAGCATATGCGGCTTTTGAGATTGAGTATCACTGTTCTTTTTCTCAAAATCATCGTAGCGTCCCGAAAGAACCTTTTCAACATTTTCCGGATCGGTCAGCCATTCGATCGTACACCACGAGGCACTTGACAGAAACGAGCTGCGTGACGCTCTTTCGAATACCATGGAATACTCCTCCGGATGATTTTCGCTCTGTGTAATGTTATTTTTCAGCCGCGCCGACAGCTTCGGCTTTGCGAGCTTGGGCAATAATCGTTCAAACTCCCTGACAACCACTCTGGCTCTCTCGTCTGTGTCGTTGTCTGTCAGTTGAGAAGGCTTCGGAGTTTCTGTTGCAGAAACTATCCCGCAGTCGTCAGATATATAATTTACTTTTCTTTTATTTTCTTTTCTTTGTTGCATTTCTGCGGAATTTATTCGAGTTTCTGTTACAGAAACCTCAGTTTCTGCAACATTTATTCCGCTTTTGGGCATACTTTCGCAGGCTGTTTGACCTTTATTTTTGTCAAGCAGCCAGTACTTTGAACGATCGACTTTATTTCTCACAGTAACGGCGGCATACCGTTTTTGGATCCCGGCGGAGGTTATAACATCCTGCCTCACGAGGGTTTGATCTATTAGACCTATCTCGGCGCAGTACTGAATAATCTCGGTCGCAAAGTCTATTGCGCTCATCCCGCTTCTTCTGTACCAGTTCCCACCGACCGTTCGCACTATAAAAAGCGCGGCTTTGGCGGGGGACATCTCGATATAGTAGCCTTCGCGATAAATGAGCGTTAAGAGGACATCGAAGGTCGTCAGCCCGATCGGACCGTATTTGATCGTAAGCTCGACGATCTTCTCGTCCTGGTAATAATCAATGTCCTTGGGAAAGTATGCCAGCCCTTTTTTCGGAGGTCTCGGCATATTGTCTCCTTTCGATCGCGGCTAAAACCGCATTAGAAATTCTCGTCGAAGGGTTCTTCGAACCTTGGGAGAACCAGTCTCAGAGCTTCATCCGGAC
>CAYRKS010000269.1:0-2451 GCA_964424855.1 uncultured Lachnospiraceae bacterium | reverse complement strand
CGATTATTCCGAGCTTTTTGTTTTGGGTGAGCGAGACCGCCGCCGATGCCGCACCGTCGATAACACCTATTATCGGTATCCCACTGAATTTTTCGCGCAGGATATCTATGGCGGTGGATGTGACGGTTCCACAGGCTACCAGAACAGCATCGATGTTTTTGGTCATCAGGAACTTCATGTCCTGTATTGCGTATTTAATGATCGTTTCGCGTGAACGGCTGCCGTAGGGGACTCTTCCGGTATCGCCGAAGTAGACGATATCCTCATGCGGAAGGAGCCTTCTTACCTCCTTATATGCGGTAAGCCCGCCGAGTCCGCTGTCAAATATACCGATCACGAGAGTTCATCCTTTCCGAGGGCGAGATTTATGAGGCGGTCGATTATTTGGCTGTAGGTCATTCCGTCGTGCATAAAGAGCTTGGGGTACATACTGATCTCGGTAAAGCCGGGAAGCGTGTTGATCTCATTGAAGACTATCTCCTCGGTACCGTTTTTGCGGACGAAGAAATCGACTCTCGAAAGTCCTTCGACTCCGAGCACCGAGCAGATCTGTATCGCGGTACGGCGGATGGTCTCGGCGGTCTCGGGCTTTATGTCGGCGGGGATATTATAGGTGGCGGTGGAATCGGGGCTGTACTTTGTGCTGTAGTCGTAAAATTCACTGCCAGGATTTATCTGACCGACGGTTGAGGCGATAAAGCGGCGACTGCCCATTACTGCGACCTCGCACTCCTTGCCGTTTATATATTCCTCAACGACTATTTTCTTGTCATGCTTAGCGGCGGCGTAGATCGCCTTTATGAGCTGATCGCGGTCGGATGCCTTCGAAGCACCGACGGAGGAGCCTGCGTTTGCCGGCTTGACGAAGAGAGGGTAGGGCGAGAGCTGCTCGCAACGGTCGAGTATCTGTGCGAGGTTCATTTCGAAGGTTGCGGCGTTGAGAACGACCGAGCGCGCCATTTTTACCCCGATACCGCGGAGGATCATTTTGGTGAAGCCCTTATCCATTCCGACAGCCGATGCCGTACATTTACAGCCGACGAAGGGGATGCCGCTCATCTGCAAAAGTCCCTGAAGCGTTCCGTCCTCGGAATATGCGCCGTGCATGACGGGGAAGATGACATCGATCGATCTTTTTTCGACCGAGCCGTCATTATTGAAGATGATTATCGAGCGGTCGCTCATAGAGGGAGAGATCATTGCGGGACGGAGGGTATCGGGATCGCTGCACCAGGTATCGTTTTTGATCGAATCGATATCGGCTTCGCAGAGATACCAGTTGCCGTCTCGGGTGATACCGATGACGGTCAGGTCATATTTTTCGCGGTCGGCGTTTTTGATTATCGAGGATGCCGAGACGAGCGAGACCTCATACTCGCTGGATTTTCCTCCGAAGAGGATCAAAAGATTGAGTTTACTCATGACGATAAAGCTCCTTAAATATATTTATAGTTGTTTTTTTATTACGGCGACGCGGTCGTTTCCTCCGAAGTCGCGCTTTATTTCGCAGGACAGTCCCGAAGCGTTGGCGAGAGCGGTTATTCGCGTTGCCTGATCATAGCCGATCTCAAATATCATTACGGCGTTCGGCTTAAGATATTCGGCAAAGCTGAGAAATCTGCGATAGAAATCCATACCGTCCGATCCGCCGTCGAGTGCGAGGTGAGGCTCATGCTTCACAGCCTCGGGAAGAGAGGGAATGACATCGGTATTTATATATGGCGGATTTGCGGTTATTATATCCGCCGATGAAATGAGGTTCGAGATATCATCGTTAAGTACATCTGCCCGAAGGAGAGTTAGACGATCGAGCACCTTATGCAGCTCGGCGTTTTTGCGTGCCACCTCAAGTGCGGGGGATGAGATATCAACTGCGGTTACGCGGATGAGAGCGCGCTTCAGTATTGAGATAGCGATGCAGCCGCTTCCGGTGCAGAGATCGAGAAGTCTTTTTCCCTGGGCGGCAAATGAAAGTGCGGATTCGACTATATGCTCGGTATCGGGCTGCGGGATAAGGACATCGGGGGTTACGAGATATCGATCGCCGTAGAAATAGGCTTTTCCGGTTATGTATTGGAGAGGGGTTCCGGCGGCTATGCTGTTTGCCGCATCGGAAATCTTTTCGGGCAGCTCCTTGTCGCGATTGAGCATAAGCCATTCACGCGGCTTTCCGGTCATTGAGGTAATAAGCTCGGCTGCGTCTGCCGAACCGATAAGATGTGCGATTGAATAGTAGTTCATATCAGGCTTCCTTTCAGCTACATATATATTATAGCAGAAAATCGGGAAGAAATAAACACTTTTAGAAGAAATTTTCCGAATATGTGCAATGTCTACACATTCAAGTCATATTTTTTGAATTTGTGAACATTTTTGCCAAACCTCAAAAAGTTTGCGAAAAAGTATTGACAAACGAGAGAGAATGTGGTATAATAATTAAGCTGTGAGCGA
>CAYRKS010000268.1:0-2457 GCA_964424855.1 uncultured Lachnospiraceae bacterium | reverse complement strand
CGCTGATAAGGGCGGATTTGCCATCCCCGCGTTCAACGTCTACAACATGGAGACGGTCATGGGAATAATCGCCGGTGCGGAAGAAGCAAAGGCTCCGGTCATTCTCCAGTTCTACTCCCGTCTTGCAGCAAACGAGGAGGGCTACTATCTCTCTCCGATCATTCTCGCCGCCGCAAAGAAGGCGAGCGTTCCGGTCTGCTTCCACCTCGACCACGGCGCAGGTGAGAAGGAGGTCATGCGCGCGATCCGCTACGGCGCGACCGGCATAATGATCGATGCTTCGACTCAGCCGCTCGAGGACAATATCGCCGTCACCAAGAAGGTCGTTGAGCTTTGCGCATACAACGGCATCCAGGTCGAGGGCGAGATCGGTCATGTCGGCTCTGCGGCAAATGAGGATAACCTCACCGCTTCGACCACCGTTGAAGAGGCAACGACCTTTGCACAGGGCTCGGGCGTTCGCGCACTCGCAGTAATGGTCGGAACGGCTCACGGAAGATATAAGAAGGCTCCCAAGCTCGATATCGACCGCATTGCCGAGATACACGCGGCAAATCCCGGTGTTTCGCTCGTTCTTCACGGCGGCTCGGGCGTTCCGGACGATCAGATACAGGCGGCGGTTGCGGCAGGTATCCGTAAGATCAACTTCGGTACCGATGTATGCTATTCCTTCCTCGATAAGGTGTTCGAGACCTCAAGAAGCCTCATCGCGGTCGATCTCTTCATGAAGGACGCTATTCAGAATGTCAAGGCATTTGCGATCGAAAAGATCAATCTTCTCGGCGCAAACGGCAAGGCGTAAAATAAATAAAGGGCTTTGAAGCTGACCGTTTCGCGAACGTGAACACTTCGCGAAGCGGTTATCCGGAGCCTGTATTGAAGGAACAAAATAAAAGAATAGGCTCAAGATAACCGGTATCGGCGCGAATGTGAACACTTCGCGAAACGGTTATCCGGAGCCTGTATTGAAGGAATAAAATAAAAGACTATGGCTAAGATAACCGGTATCGGCGCGAATGTGAACACTTCGCGAAACGGTTATCCGGAGCCTACATTGAAGGAACAAAATAAAAAACTATGGCTAAGATAACCGGTATCGGCGCGAATGTGTTTGATACCCTCATAATGCTCCCCGAATATCCCACAGAGGATACAAAAATGAAGGCGGATGAGATAAAATCAGTCGGCGGCGGTCCTACCGCGACCGGACTCGTTGCTGCGGCAAAGCTCGGCGCAGGACTCGATGTCAGCGTCGATTTCATCGGAAGCGTTGCCGACGATGACCGCGGACACTATCTGCTTTCGGATTTCGCACACTGGGGCGTTGGAACCGATAACGTATCGGTCGAGCCCGACTGCGAATCCTTCTGCTCCTTCGTTCTGTTAAGCGCGAAGGAAAAGAGTCGCACCTGCGTTTTCCACCGCGGAAACAAGCCTCCGCTCGTACTCGACGAGGCGCAGAAAAAGGCGGTCTCGGAATCCGACATACTCATGGTTGACGGAAACGAACTTGAAGCGGCTGTCGAGGGCGCAAAGCTTGTACGAGCTGCCGGAGGAAAGGTGCTTTACGATGCCGGAGGACTTTATCCCGATATCGAGAAGCTGCTCCCGCACGTAAATATCCTGATCCCCTCCGAGGAATATTCTCTCGGTCACACCGGATGCAAAACCGCAGAGGAAGCGGCGAAAAAGCTTTACGACACCTATCATCCCGAGGTCGTCGTGATCACTCAGGGAAAGCGCGGCGGCATAGTTTACGACGGTGAGCTCACCCACTACGGAATAATCGACACCAAGGTGGTCGATTCGAACGGTGCGGGAGATGTTTTCCACGGAGCGTTTGCCTTTGCAATGACCCGCGGATGGGATTTTCGCAAGTGTGCGATGTTTGCTTCGGCGACCTCGTCGCTCAAATGCACGCGCGTCGGCGCGAGAGCGGCAGTCCCGAGCTATGATGAAGTAATAAATATATTAAAGGAGAATGGCTGCGATGAATTTTAAGAAGACCTGGACAAAAAAGTACGGTAAATCCGAAATATACAAGGCTGGCGAGTGTGCCTGCAAGAAGGTCGAGATCGATATGCTCCGTCTCGCCGACGGTCAGGCAAAGTCCTACCGTGAGGAGAACAAGGAGTACGCGCTCGTTATCCTCGGCGGAAAATGCACCGTAAAGGGTGAGGCTTTCTGCTTTGAAAACGCAGGAAAGCGCAAGGATGTTTTCGACGGCGCGGCTACCTGTATCTATGTCCCGAGAAACACCCCCTTCACGATCACCGGAGTCGGCGAGGTATCCATCGCCGTTTCCAAGTCGCCCGCGACAAAGGATTTCAAGCCGGCTATCATCAACCCCGAGGACGTTGTTATAAAGAACCTCGGTAAGCCCGGCTGGGAGCGCGAGGCTCACTTCATTCTCGATGACCGTACCGATGCCGAAATGCTCTATATCGGTGAGGCATT
>CAYRKS010000267.1:0-2458 GCA_964424855.1 uncultured Lachnospiraceae bacterium | reverse complement strand
ATGTTTGTTTCTCCTTTTGATTGATTAGCCTATTTATATAAAATAAATTATGCCCTAAAATTGATTGATGATCCGAGCGAGCCGGTATTTGAGGCTCTTACTTTATGATCTCACCGAAGCACTTGCCGAATGCGCAGGCAGCGTTTGCTTCATCGGTGTCGATGTGCATTGCAGCGGCAAACTTGGGGCTTACGCGACATACAACATCGCCGAAGATCGTCGAGCGGCTGTCGTTTTCGATCTTGACAGAAACGACCTGCTTGTCCTCAACGCCGAATGCCTTTGCATCGTCGGGAGTGAGATGGATGTGACGCTTTGCGACGATAACGCCCTCGGTGATCTCGATCTCGCCCTCGGGACCGACGATCTTGCAGCCGGCAGAGCCTGCGACATCGCCCGATTCGCGAACGGGTGCATCAACTCCGAGAGTACGTGCATCGGTGAAGGATACCTCGACCTGAGTTGCGGGACGAGCCGGACCGAGGATGATTACGTTTGCGATCTGCTTCTTGGGACCGACGAGAGTTACGCGCTCCTCGCAGGCAAACTGACCCGGCTGGGAAAGATCCTTCTTGTGAGTGAGGGTGTGACCCTTTCCGAAAAGGATCTCGATATGCTCGTTCGTGAGGTGAACGTGACGGGCGGAGGTTTCAACGAGAATCTTGTTTTCCATGAGAAAAAATCCTTTCATAGAGCTTAAAAATTTATATTAAAGCTGCTCGACACGCCGACAGCGGCAGATCGAGACGGCTCATTTTTTGCGCCTTTGACGCAGTATTGCCCATATATATAATATTATACTATATTTTCCGCGAAAAGTAAAGAATCAAAAGATGAATTTTTGTAAATACTAAGTTACGAAATTTATTCACATTCACAAAAGGAGCGGAAAATATGTGCAAAAGTGACAAAGAAAAGGTGTCCTCCGAGGAGCTCGATGCCGTAAAGGAGCTCGGACTCAGTCCCGAAAAGCAGCACGGCATACAGTGTCTGACGATAATCGGTCAGATCGAGGGGCATTACAGCTCAAGCGACAGCGTTAAGACAACGAAATACGAGCATATGATCCCCCTGATCGTCGGTGCGGAGGAGAGCCGCGAGATCGAAGGAGTTCTTATCCTTCTGAACACGATCGGCGGCGATGTCGAGGCGGGGCTGGCAATTGCCGAGCTTATATCCGGGATGAGCAAGCCGACCGCCTCGATCGTTCTTGGCGGAGGGCATTCGATCGGCGTTCCGCTTGCGGTCGCGGCAAAGCGATCCTTTATAGTCCCGAGCGCGACAATGACGCTCCACCCGGTTCGAACGAACGGTCTGGTCATCGGAGTTCCACAGAGCTTCGAATACCTTCGAAAAATGCAGGAGCGCATAAACGACTTCATACTTCGAAGCAGCGGGATATCGAGCGAGCGGCTTAAGCAGCTGATCTACAAAACCGACGAGCTTGCCGCCGATGTCGGGTGCATACTCGAGGGAAGTGAGGCGGTGAAGGTCGGGCTTATAGATGAGGTCGGAGGACTCTCCGATGCGCTCGAATGGCTTCACGGTGAGATCGACCGAAGGAACGGACGAAGCTTACCGCTCGAGAAATAAAATCCTACCATCTTATAATAGCTTATAATAGCCCCTCGAAAAATATTCGATACCCCCGCAAATCGGCGAGCCGTCTTTAAGAGGGTATCGAAATATCAGCTTAAAATTTTACGATCAAAGCACGAATGCGCCGTTTTCGAAGACCTTTACCTCGGTACCGTCCTTTTTGATTCCGACGATATTGAGGTCAGCCGTGCCGATCATGAAATCGACGTGGTTCGCACTGCGGTTTCCGCCCTTGGCGAGCAGCTCGTCCTCGGTGAGCTTTTCGCCGTCCTTCATCGTGTCGGGATAGCAGCTGCCGAGCGCGAGGTGGCAGGAGGCGTTTTCGTCGAACAGAGTCTCATAGAAGAGTATCCCGAGGTTCGATATCGGCGAATCGTAGGGGATGAGCGCGACCTCGCCGAGGCTCTTCGAGCCTTCATCGGTCTCAAGGAGACGCTTCAGCGCGTGTACACCGGTCTCTGAGCCGTAATTTACGACCTTGCCCTCGTGGAATTCGAGCCAGAACTTGTCGATAAGCTCGCTCTGATAGGAGAGGGGAAGCGCGGAGAATACCTTTCCCTCCGCCTTGCGGCAGTCGGGCATGGTGAACACCTCTTCGGTCGGCATATTGGGGAAGTAATCATAGCCCTCGGCGCACTTTTCGGAGCCGCCCTTCCAGATGTGACCCTCGGCGAGACCGACGGTGAAATCGGTTCCGAGCGAGTTGGTGTAGCGAAGCGCGGTGAACCTTTCCTTGTTGAGCTTCGAAGCGCGGCGTTTGAGAACGCGGTCGTGCGACTGCCATTTCTTCACGGTGTCACCGCGTCCGATGCGGACGGTCTTGAAGATCGCCGACCAGAGCTTGTCGATAGCCTTCGAA
>CAYRKS010000266.1:0-2467 GCA_964424855.1 uncultured Lachnospiraceae bacterium | reverse complement strand
CCCACCAAGGATGTCGCGCTGGTGGTGGAACCGGAACCGGCACCGGGGCCGATCTCCATGTACTCATCCAGACGAACGCGGGCATAGATGTTCACGCCGTCATCCGCCGCGGAGGTGAAGTTCTCCACATACACATCCTTATTGTAGGTTTTCGTGCTGTACTTGGGGGTTCCGTCATCATTCGTCTCAAAGCTGACGTTGTTAAAGTCATCGTGGAGCCGGCCGCCGGGGTTCGCGCCGCCCTTCACATAGTTCAGCGCCTCCTGATTCAGGCTCTGCCACGCGAAGGTACTGCCGAACAGCAGCGCCGCAGTTAACCCCAGCGCCAGTATTGATGTAACTTTTTTGTGCGTTGATAGAACCATTGCTTACGGTCCCTTTCTTTTGGTTTGCGGTCCTGTGACCGCCCGCTATGTCAATGTTTCTCCCGTGATCCGCTCCAACGGCCTTCCACGTCCGCCGAGGGAGCCGCGCCGTCCGCAGAGGAGTAAGAGCCGGAGCCGTCCGCCGGGGGCACCACATCGGAACCCTCGTTCAGGACAGTCTGGCTGACGCTCTGCTGCGCAAGGGTGCCGCTCAGGAGAACGGCCACGGCGGACAGGACTGCTGTCAGCACGACAGGCAGCTATTTTCGTGCCATGGCCGTCTCCTCTGCGGTCAGTCGCGGGGTTTATCCACCCGTGGAGACGGTGGCCTTAGTTACGGTGTAGGTCGTGCCGCTCGGCGTGGACGTGGACGTGGAGGTGTAGCCATCGGCCACAAAGTTGGTGCCCGGACCCTCCGCCGCGCAGTTCGCGGGGTCGAAGTTCTCGAAGCTGCCGCCATAGACGGTGATCTTCGCCGTGCCATTGCTCCAGTTCTCGCCAAAGCAGTTCAGAACATAGGCATATTCGCTGCCCGAAGCGCCCGTCTGCTGGATGGAGAACGAGCCGCCATTGATGACCGCCTCGCCCTCGTGGACGTAGACACTTACTATATTACCCTTGAACACGCCGTCGTTGATGACGACCTTGGAGCCGTCACGCACGTCCACGGCATAGCTGTCGCCCGCGGCAGCGGCGAAGGCGCCGTCATTGACGACCACCGTCGCGCCATTCCGCACGGAGAGGAGCGACCAATCTTTCTGCCCATCATCAGTGTTCCAAATCTCGCTGCCCGGCTCAGGGCTGATGGTATGGCCGTCCAGGTCCAGCACGCAGCTCGCGCTGACAGCCAACTGCTCGGTCAGGGCAATATCACCCGTCGCAGTGATGATGCCGCCCTGTTCCAGTGCGGCCTTCAGGTCGTCCAGATCAGAGACCTCATGCGTCGGCACGTCCACGCCGATGGTCTTGAGCAGCGTCAGCGCCTCGGCGCTGGGATAGGTGCCCTGCTCAATGTCATAGAAGCCGGTGTTGTCATCCTGGCCCAGATCGTCATAGGTGACGAACTGCGCCACAACATTGATGGCATAGTACCAGTCCTGATTGATGATCTTTTCCGTGCGTCTGATGCCGTCCAGCAGCAGACCGGTAGCGGTGGCGGGATCAATGGGGCTGGCCCAGTAGGCCCAGCCGTCGGTGTCGCAGACCCAGAAGTTGCCGATCCTCTCGCCCTCAGCACGAGCGAGCCACTGCGCCATGGTGATCACTTCGGCGTCGAGGGTCGGCTTGACATCGTGGATCTCGTCCGCGGTTTTGATGTGCGTATCCACATTGGCGATCTGGGTCTTAAGTCCGGTAAGAGTTTCGTTATCAGCGGCGTTGATAAACTGGCTTGCGGTGAGATTCGCCTGAACGATCTCGTCCACTTCCTTGGGGATCTCGCCGCCGACTTCCTCCTCCGCGTCCACGTCATAGATGGCGATGGCGGTCTTGGAGGAATTTTCAGGGAGCGTGTAGTCCACATAAGTGGCAAAGCTGTCCTTGGAGGTGCCGTTGATATCCGCTTCGAGGGAGTCCTTGTTTTTATTGAAGGTGGGCATATAGGTGGTTTGACCGCCCATATCCCACTTCCAGTACTCGCGGAACGGGTCCGTCGGGTCGGCTTCAGTGCTGAACTTGTGGGGCGTCCAGGTGGACTTGTCGTCGAGCTTCGCGCCGGGGACCAGCGAGACGGCCTTGTTGCTCTCCGGCTTCGCGCCGTCATCCCCCAGCGTACCGGCACCGGGGCCGAACTCCATGTACTCATCCAGACGCACACGGGCGAAGACCTGCACGCCGTTGTTGGCCAGTTCTGTAAAGTTCTCGACATACACATTCTTGTCGAAGGTCATGGTTTCCGCGCTTACCTTCTTCGTGACATCGTTGAAGTCATCGTGGAGACGGCCGCCGGGGTTGATGCTGGCCGTGACTTCGTTCAGGGCGGTCTGGCTGATGGACTGCCACGCGAACGTGCCGCCGAACAGCAACGCGCCCGCCAGGGCCACCGCCACACCGGAGGTAACGAGCTTTTTCGTTCTCATAGGTGTTTCCTTTCTATGTAGTTG
>CAYRKS010000265.1:0-2467 GCA_964424855.1 uncultured Lachnospiraceae bacterium | reverse complement strand
CGGCGCGCTTGGGTGCGGCGAGATCATCGGTCAGAGAGGCACTTAAGCTCCTCGAGGCATCGGGCTTTGTGAGCATAATCCCCAACCGCGGAGCCTTTGCGCTCGTCACGAGCCGAGATGAGCTTCCCGAGCTCGGAGTTCGCGGACTGCTCGAGTCGAATCGCATATCGGTCGATGAAATGCTCGAGGTGCGCGGCTGTATCGAGCCGTATGCCGCGGGACTCTGCGCGAAAAACGCCGACAGTGGGCTTATCTCAAGGCTCGGAGAGCTGCTTGACGAATGGAACACCTCACTCGATGCAAAGCGGCTCTCGGAGCTCGACTTTGAATTTCACCGACTGATCCTCGAGGGCTCGGGAAATCGCCTGCTCGGCGAGCTTTGCAGGAGCGTCCTGCGCTATTTCATGCTCTACAGCCGAAGCTCGAATGAATCGAACGACCGCGTACAGACCCTTTTTGAGCATCGCGCGATACTCTCGGCAATAGCCGTAGGTGCGCAGTCCGAGGCGGAGGCGGCAATGCGCTGGCACATCGAGCTTGCAAAGCGTCAGTTCTCGGGAGAGCTCGGAAAAAAATAAGGGCAAAGCTCGATAAGGATAAAATAAGCGTCAAAGGCGTTGCCTTTGACGCTTAACCGTTACCTTTTGAAATACACCGCCGCCGCGAGCGAGGTGCGGAGAGGATCCTTTGGCAGCTCGAGCTTGTATTCATCGGGCGAATCGTACATTGCTTTTCGCAGGACATAGCCGAGCGGAAAAAATGCGTTTCGCATGACCCAGTTCACATATTCCTCGTAAAGCCCGCTCCGAATGTGCGGGAGTATCATCCTGTCGCCGAGCGCGGCGATCGGAGAGGTGTATTTTTCGGCTATCGGACGCACCGAAGCGCGTATCAGCTCCTCGAGTTGACCGAGGGTCGAGTACTCGATGATCGGCAGTGTCGGATAAAGTCCGTCGCGCTTTTCGAGAAAGCCCTCGGCGATGAGGTCGGCGCACATTATCTCCTCGAGCTCGTTTAGCGGTCGTTTCGGATCGCGGGCGAGCTGCATGAAGAGCGAGATGTTATCCCGATTCAGAATATTGTTTCGCTCGGGAGAGGCGAAGGGCTGCTCGTCAAAGAGATTTGCATAGGTTATCTGCCGATATTCGGTGGTGCGGAAATTCATGTGCAGATTGCTCCAGCTGACCGACGAAGGCTCGGACGGGTATTTTATCCGCTCATCGGGAAAGGTGACAAAGCCCATATAGCGGTAGTCCTTGCCGTTTTGACCGAGACCGTTCCCCGAGGGGACGTTTTTTATTTTTGCGAACTCCTCGACCATGAGGGCGGAGAGCTTTGAGGACGCGGCGATATATCCGAGCCACATCAGCCGCCCGGTCGGAAGGTCGTTCCCGATGAAATCAAAGCTGCGTATTTTATCCTCAAGCCCGAGCAGAATGTCGCGCAGCTCGGGGGCGGCGGTGAAAAATATCTTTCCGCATTCGCCTCGAAAATCTACCCAGAGCTGCTTTGGCAGGATCACTATGTCGGTCAGATATTTTCCCCTCGAGGTCTCGATGAGAAAGCTGTTTTTCAGAAGATATTCGAGCTTTTCCTCGAAAATATACCGGCGCGACGGCTATCTCGTCGGCGATCTCGCGTATGCTTCGCGGCTTTTGGCGACAGGCGACGAGCAGCTGCTTTACGATGAGGTCATTAAGCCTGTCGTGATAGTCGGGCGCGGCGAGAGAGCCGCAAAGCTCAAGCTCGGCGGGCGCGTAGGAGCCTCTTCCGATTCCGATCGTTTCCATATTTTCAATACTCCTTTTTACATCCTCCCGCGCGTCGAAGAGCCGACGCTTTATCGTTCCGAGCGGGAGCCTCAGCTCCTCGGATATCTCCGAAAGACTCTTTTCGCGCAGGTAATAGTCTATGATAATTTCGCGGTGGAGCCTTGACAGCCTTGAAACGGCGCGGCTCAGCGTTCTCAGCTCATCCTCGCGGACAAGCTCACCTTCGACATCCTCGGCACCTATGAGAGTGTCACCAAGCTCGTCTATCGGGACTGCCGAGGAATATTTCAGTCGAAGAAAAATGTTCAGCTGATTTTCGGCGAGCCTCCAGTACCACGGAAGGAACGCGACGATCTCACGTCCCCTTCGCTCGGCACTGCGAAGGGCTGTCAGAGCCTCGCAGAGTATCTGCTGGGTAAGCTCCTCGGCTTCGTAATGTGAGCCGAGCCGTTTTTTTGACCAGAGCAGGGTCGTTTCTATAAGCTCCTCGTTAAAATGCTCCATGCTTGCTTCCTTTTATAATATGTATGAATGAGATCCGGATCCGATCCGTTCAACGAAATAGGTGTCGGATTTTCGAAAAAGGTTCGGTATACTTTGTAAAAATATTATAGCACATCGGCAAGGATGTGTCAAGCACTGTTTTTTCTCGAGCTTTTTCAAAAAAAATTACATATCATTCTGGCGAAAGGTCT
>CAYRKS010000264.1:0-2478 GCA_964424855.1 uncultured Lachnospiraceae bacterium | reverse complement strand
ATCACACGCGCCTGCTCGGGGGTTATCGCCGTTCCGAGGGTTGCGACCGCATTTTCAAAGCCGTGCGCGTGGCAGGCAATGACATCCATATAGCCTTCACATAGGATCAACCGCTCGGCACAGCTCGATTTTGCGAAATTAAGCGCGAAAAGGCTTCGGCTCTTTTTGAAAGCGGGCGTGTCGGAGGTGTTGAGATACTTGGGGACGGAATCATCCATGACTCGTCCGCCGAAGGCTATCACGTTTCCGGTGACATCAATTATCGGGAAGATCACACGGTTTCGGAAATAGTCAAAGGGACGACCGGTCTTTTTTGATATGCCGCACAGGAATGCCGCGCTCATTTCGGCGGCACTGTAGCCCTTGCTCGTCAGATGCTCGGTCAGTGCGCCGAAGCCCTCGGGAGCAAAGCCGAGTCCGAAATGCTTTATAGTCGCGCCCGAAAGCCCGCGGCTCGTGAGGTAGGAAAGCCCCGCCGCGCCCGCCGGAGAATACAGACAGGCATGAAAGAATTTCGCCGCCTCTCGGTTCATCGAAAGCACTCTTTCGCGCTTTACGACATCTCTTGAGTACTCGTCCTCCTTCTCCTCGGGAAGTGCTATACCGGCGCGGTTTGCCAAAAGCTCGACCGCCGCGCGGTAATCGAGATTTTCGCGCTTCATTATGAAGGTCACGACATCGCCGCCCGCTCCGCAGCCGAAGCAGTAAAAGCTCCGTGTTGAGGGAAAGACCGTAAAGGACGGCGTTTTTTCACTGTGGAAGGGACAAAGACCGTTGTAATTCGAGCCGGCGTGCTTCAGGTGTACATAGCCCGAGATAACGTCAACAATGTCACAGCGGAATTTTATCTCTTCTTTGATTTCTGATGATATCATAGCTGTTTCACCGACCGCTCCAGCCCTTTGGGATCATAAGCTCCGAATAAAGCTCTATCGCGTGCCGATCGGTCATTCCCGAGATGAAATCGCAGACTCTGCGCTCGAGCGGATCGTCATACGAGCGGTAAAGCTCGGGCATCTCCTCGGGCTTTTTCGTGTAATGCTCGAACAGGCGGAAAATAAGCTCCTTAGCCTTCTTCTCCTCTGCCAGCACCGCGCCGCTGTAATACACCCGCTCAAACAGGAAGTCGCGAAGCGATTCGGCAGCCTCACGTATTTCCGGCTCCATCGCGACCTCGACTATTCCCTCGGAAAAGCTTCGGCTCGTACTCGAAACGACGCTTTTCACCATCGTGTTGATCCGCTCGGAATGCGTTTTTCCGAGTATATCGCAAAGCTCGGTCGGAAGCTCCGACTCGGTCAATATCCCCGCGCGAAGCGCATCGTCGATGTCGTGATTTATGTAGGCAATGCGGTCTGCAAGCTTTATTATCCGTCCCTCGGGCGTTGAGGCGAGCCTTTCGCCCTGATGGTTCACGATACCGTCGCGCACCTCCCACATGAGATTTAGTCCGCGTCCGTCCCGTTCGAGAAGATCAACGACCCGAAGCGACTGCTCATAATGCGAAAAATCCGCAGAATAGCATTCGCGAAGCGCGGATTCGCCGATGTGTCCGAAGGGCGTATGTCCGAGATCGTGTCCGAGAGCCGCCGCCTCCGCAAGCTCCTCGTTCAGCCGCAGCGCACCGGCTATCGTTCGGGCTATGCCCGTGACCTCAAGGGTGTGAGTCAGACGTGTGCGGTAATGCTCACCGCGCGGAGCTATGAAGACCTGCGTTTTGTGCATGAGCCGTCTGAACGACTTTGAATGGATTATCCGATCACGGTCGCGCTGATATTCTCCTCTGAACGGCGAAGGCTCCTCCGAGGCTCTCCGTCCCTTCGAGCTCGATTCGCGTGCCGCAAACAGCGATAGCCGCTCCTCACGCTCGGTTATGAAGCTCCTGTCGATGGTCCATCCCCCTTACTTAGTTGATTTCAAGCTGCAAAGAAAAGCTTATACGGCGTATTTCGCCGATGCTTCAGCTCGGACGCTTCTATCCGTCCGAAGCATTCGTTTGCAGTTCATAATATAATATACGCCGAAAATCCGCAAATTACTTTTTTTCGCGTGAGAGTTTACGAAATATTCATAAATCTATTGTTTTATTCGCCGCCGCTCGACCTTAATCGTCCGCGCGGATTTTAATAGGCATACTTTTCTGAAGTTTCCACTTGACATATCGAAAATATTCTGCTATAATATATAGTATACTCGAAAAAAATTCACGGAGGCAGCTCTATGTCCGGATTTGACCGATTCTTGGGTAACAAGCCGCTCGTCTCGCGGATAAGAGACGCTGTATCGGGCGGACCTGACAAAAAGGTCTCGCTTGCTCACGCCTATATAATCGAAGGCGCAAGGGGCTCGGGAAAGCGCACCCTCGCAAGGCTCATCTGTGCCGCCGCGGCGTGCGGCTCTGATGACCGCCCCTGCATGGAGTGCAGCTCCTGCAAAAAAATAATGCGCGATCAATCTCCCGATGTTATCTTCGTTGAG
>CAYRKS010000263.1:0-2479 GCA_964424855.1 uncultured Lachnospiraceae bacterium | reverse complement strand
ACCGCCGAAATGTTGCTGTCGAAGGAGTGCGGCTTTGCGCCGAGCGGCTCACGGAGTGAAGAGCTTCGGGCGGATGGAGCCGCGAGGTTTATCGTTCGAGCTGAAGCGGCTGAGGACTTCGAGGACACAGAACCCAATGAAGCCGAGCTTTCGGCACTCGGCGAACAGCTTTTCCTGATAAACGGTCTGCTTTCGGGTGAGGTAGAGCTACCGAGGCTCGATTATACCGAGCTTCTTGAGGTGTTTCGCAGCTTTGAAACGCTTGAGCCGCTCGAGCTTCCCGAGAGCTTTGAATTTACATCGATGACTCCCGAGCTGAGGAGACTTGCGGCGTATTATGTTTTTCGCTGGTATTTTGAATTTCCGAGCGAGGCTTTGGAGCTTGCGGCGAGCTGCTGTATGATGACAGCCGCACTGGGCGATGACATTTACGATTCGGCGCGGAGGATATCCTGCGAGGTCGAGTACGACTCTGACAACACCGAGCGTTTGATCAAGCTGATCTCAAAAAAGCACACAATATAATAAAAGCTGCCGGGAGACGCTATCATCTCCCGGCAGTCGTTTTGCTTTAAGTATTTTATTTTTCGGACGCGCTCGCCTCTGCGATTATCTTCTGTGCGATATTCGCGGGAACCTCCTCATAGCGTTCGAAGCGGAAGGTGAACTTTCCGCGTCCCTGAGTCGATGCGCGGAGCGCGATCGGGTAATCGCTCATCTCAGCCTTCGGCACCTCTGCCTGTACGCAGGTGTAGCCCTTCTTGCCATGTGCCGCTTCCATTCCGAGGACGCGTCCGCGGCGTTTGTTGACATCACTCAGAATGTCACCAACGTAGTCATCGGGTATGGTGCAGAGAAGTGTTCCGACCGGCTCGAGGATGACCGGATTTGCTCTGGGCAGACCGTCCTTATATGCAAGGCTTGCCGCCATCTTGAAGGACATTTCGGACGAGTCAACATCGTGGTAGGAGCCGTCATAGAGGTCTGCCGCGAGGTTCACGACCGGGAAGCCGGCGAGGACACCCTTCTGCATTGCCTCGACAAGACCCTTTTCGACTGCGGGGAAGAAGCCCTTCGGCACTGCTCCGCCGACGACGCTCTCGGTGAAGGTCAGACCCTCGTTTTCGCTCGGCGAGAAGCGGATGCGTACATGACCGTACTGACCGTGACCGCCCGACTGCTTCTTATGCTTTCCTTCAGCCTCGACCGTCTTTTTGATGGTCTCGCGGTAAGCGATGCGCGGCTTTTCGAGAACGACCGAGGTCCCGAAGCGGTTCTTGAGCTTTGCGGTGAGGACATCGAGGTGGATATCGCCCAGACCCGAGATGAGGAGCTGCTTGGTCTCGGCATCGTTTTCGTAGCGTGTGGTGAGATCCTCCTCGAGGAGCTTTGCGATGCCTGCGGATATCTTATCCTCGTCGCCCTTTGCAAGCGGCTTTATAGCCTGAGTCATGAAGGGCTCGGGGAATTCGATCGGCTTGTAGCGGATATCCGCCGCCGAGGCGGTGAGTGTATCGTTGGTGTTTACATTGGCGAGCTTTGCGCACATTCCGATATCTCCGCAGCAGAGCGATTCGACCTCGGTCTGCTTCTTTCCGCGGAGGGTGTAGATGTGCGAGAGCTTTTCGCTCGTGCCGGTTACGGTGTTGCGAAGGGTCATATCACGCTTCAGCTCACCGTTCATGACCTTGAAGAAGGACATTTTTCCGACGAAGGGATCGGCGATGGTCTTGAAGACGAATAGCGAGGTGTCGCCGTCGGGAGTTATCGGGATATCGACCTCTCCGTCGGTAGTCACGAGCTTTTCGACCTTGCGCGCCGTCGGACGGGGGAAGGAGTTGGCGATCGTGTCCATTACCTCGGTAACGCCCCAGAGACGGGTCGCGGAGCCGCAGAACACGGGGACGATGCCGCCGCTGATTATTCCGTCGTGGACGGCGTTTATAGCCTCGTTGTAGGTTATCGTCTCGCCCGCGAAGAACTTGTCCATAAGCTCCTCGCTCGTTTCGGCGATCGATTCGTAGAGCATATTGCGGTATTCGGCGGCGATCTCCTTAAATTCCTCGGGGATTTCGGACTCCATGTTCGCGCCGGTCTTGTCGTAGACCTCGGACTTCATGTCGATGAGGTTGAGGAAGCCGATTACCTTGTCGCCCTCGATCATCGGGATGAGGAGCGGGCAGACCGCAACTCCGAACTTTTCGCGCAGCGAATCGAAGACTCTCTTGAAGCGCGCCTCGCCGTCATCGAAGCGGTTGATGAAGAAGGCGCGGGGGATGCCCGCCTCAAGTGCGTAGTCCCAGGCAAGCTCGGTGCCGACCTCGACACCGTTTCGTCCGTCAACGACGATGAGAGCCGAGTCCGCGACTCGAACGCCCTCAAGCACCTCGCCCTGAAAATCGAGGTAGCCGGGAGTGTCGATTATTTTGACCTTGCTGTCCTTCCAGTTAAAAGGAGCAATCGAGGTCGAAAGAGAGAA
>CAYRKS010000262.1:0-2493 GCA_964424855.1 uncultured Lachnospiraceae bacterium | reverse complement strand
CGACAAAGCGACGGTGTCCCTCGGCATATATCGTGTCGAAGGCGAGCGAGGATTTTCCCGAGCCGGAGAGTCCGGTGAAAACGACCAGCTTGTCGCGCGGTATCGTCAGATCGATATTTTTAAGATTGTGTACCCGAACACCGGTCAGTGTTAAATTTGCCATGCTTTTGAATATTCCTTTCGTTTTCCGATCTCAAAATGCGGATCGGCATATTCTTTCGGAAATTATTACTTTTCTTGCAGTGCCTTTATCCGATCGCGAAGTGCTGCGGCGCGCTCGAATTCCAGCTTCTTTGCCGCCGCCTTCATCTCTGCGGTCAGCTCCTCGATAAGCTCGGTCTTTTCGGTGGCAGAGAGCGGTCTGCTCTCGCGCTTGAGCTTTGAAAGCTTGTTCTCGGGCGATGCCTCGGCTTCCTTTTTGCCGATCTCGATGAGGTCGCGGACGCTCTTTTTTATCGTCTGAGGGGTTATTCCGTGCGCCTTATTGTATTCGGTCTGCAAGAGCCGACGGCGTTCGGTCTCCTCTATCGCCGCCCGCATCGAGGGAGTCACGCTGTCGGCGTACATTATTACCCTTCCCTCGGAATTTCGCGCGGCGCGTCCGATCGTCTGTATAAGTGAGGTCTCGGAGCGCAGAAAGCCCTCCTTGTCCGCGTCGAGTATCGCAACAAGCGAGACCTCGGGGATATCGAGTCCCTCGCGAAGGAGATTTATTCCGACCAGCACATCGAAAACTCCGAGCCGCAGATCGCGGATTATCTCACTGCGCTCCATTGTTTCCACATTGTGGTGGATATATTTCACCTTGATGAGATTCAGCTCGAGAAATTCGGTCAGATCCTCCGCCATCTTCTTTGTAAGCGTTGTCACCAATACTCGCTCACCCTTTTCGACTCGAGTGCGTATCTCGCCGATGAGATCCTCGATCTGTCCGCGCACAGGTCGAACATCGATCTCGGGATCGAGCAGTCCGGTCGGGCGGATTATCTGCTCGACTATCTGCGACGAATGCTTTTTTTCGTAGTCGGACGGGGTCGCGCTGACGAAGATCACCTGATTTATCTTTTTTTCAAACTCATCGAAAAACAGCGGGCGGTTGTCATATGCCGACGGCAATCTGAAGCCGAAATCGACCAGATTGCGCTTGCGTGCGCGGTCTCCGCCGCTCATTCCCTTTACCTGCGGCAAAGTAACGTGCGACTCATCGACAAACAGCAGAAAATCCTTCGGGAAATAATCGAGCAGCGTGTAGGGAGTCGAGCCGGGTCTTCGTCCCGACATGACGCAGGAATAATTCTCGATACCCGAGCAATAGCCGATCTCGCGGAGCATTTCGAGGTCGTATTTCGTCCGCTCCTCAATGCGCTGAGCCTCGAGCAGCATATTCTGCGATCTGAACCAATCGACTCGATCGTTCATCTCGTTTTCGATCTCGAGCAATGCCTCCTCGCGCCGATCGTCCGTGACGGCATAGTGAGTCGCCGGGAAAATCGAAACATAGTTGAGCGATCTGATAAGCTCTCCGGTCAGCGTGTTTATCTCGGATATGCGCTCGATCTCGTCACCGAAAAATTCGACTCGTATCGCCTTATCGCCCGAGGATGCCGGGAATATCTCGACCACATCGCCGCGAACGCGGAATTTATCGCGGACGAAATTTATGTCGTTGCGGTCATAGCTAAGTGAGATGAGCCGTCTTGTCAGCTCGTCGCGCTCCATTACCATTCCCGGGCGCAGACCTATGAGCATCGACTGATACTGCTCGGGATCACCGAGCGAATATATGCAGGAGACCGATGAGACTATTATCACATCGCGGCGTTCAAAGAGCGAGCAGGTCGCACTATGTCGAAGCATATCGATCTCATCGTTGACCGCGCTGTCCTTTTCGATGTAGATATCCTTTCCGGGGATGTATGCCTCGGGCTGGTAATAATCGTAGTACGACACGAAAAATTCGACGGCATTTTCGGGGAAAAACTCGCGAAACTCCGAGCAGAGCTGAGCCGCGAGGGTCTTGTTGTGTGCCAGAACGAGCGTCGGGCGGTTAAGATTGGCAATTATATTCGCCATTGTGAAGGTCTTTCCCGAGCCCGTGACACCGAGGAGGGTCTGTGCCCTCATGCCCGCCTCGACTCCGGCACTCAGACGAGCTATCGCGTCGGGCTGATCACCGGTCGGCTTGTATGGCGAATGAAGCTTGAAACGATCCATATTCCTACTCCCATAAAATATTTTCTACATATAATTATAGCAGAAAAAAATTATAAAGTCAAGACGGGAGAACACGATTGTGCGCTCCCGCCCTGAGAATTTTTGTGTAAAACCAAGCTTTATTTTGGTTTATTTGAAATTTCTCCGCCATTTCCACCGTCCGTATGCCTGCTTTATATGTGTGACGCAGAGCGGCGCGAAGAAAATGAGGATGTTTATAAGTGCCATGACTATCGCAAGTCGTCCCGAGCTGCTGCTGAAGATCAGCGAGTAGGCTAT
>CAYRKS010000261.1:0-2494 GCA_964424855.1 uncultured Lachnospiraceae bacterium | reverse complement strand
TTTACCGGATCGGAGGGATTTTTTCATGCCGGAGACTCCAACCAGGATCGACCCTTCTCCCTCGCACGAACGCCGCGCAAGAGAGCCGGAGATCAACGAATATTTCAGCTCTGTGGCAAAACGCTTCAGATTCGCAAAAATCGTTACCTTTCTCCTGCTCATAGTCTTCGTCCTCTCGACGATCGCGTTCAATCGCAGCGAGATAACCATAGAAAACCTGCAATACCTGATGAAATTCATCAGCTTCACCAATACCGAGACGACCATCTCGGCTCCGAAGATCAGCTATTCCTCGAGCGACACCCTGCGCCTCGAGATATTTCTCGGAGACCTGTGCTATCTCTCGCCGAGCGGCTACACGCTCTATGATTCGCGAGGAAACACGATAATGACCGACAGTATAAAATACAACGATCCGCGCCTTTGCGTCAGCGAGAAATACGCCCTCTGCTACGACCTCGGCGGCAGCTCGTTTTCGGTCTTCAACACCTTTTCGCGCCTGACCTCGGGAACGACCGATTATTCGATAACCGGCGGAGATATCTCGGACTCGGGCAGCTTCGCCATAGCCACCTCGACCCGCGAATATCGCACCTCGGTCGAGCTGTACGACTCGGATTTCAAGCTCGTCAGCCGCGTGCTTCGCGAGAGCTGGCTTGCCGATCTCAAGCTCAGTCCCGACGGCAAGGAGCTTGCTGTAATGACCTTTTCGAGCGAGAACGGCAGCTTTTTGACCACGATCGACCTCATCACGATCGGACACGACAGTGTGCGAAAATCGATCAGCTTTGACGGACTCGGCTATTCGCTTTTCTACATGGACGGCGGCTTCGCGGTCATAGCCGAGGATCGCACGATATATTTCGACTCCGATTTCGGGAACGCGGTACACGAGAAAAATTTCTCGACGCTCGTAACGGTCGATTGCTCGGACAAATATCTCACGCGAATATTCAACAGCGGAATAATCGGAAACAGCTATAAAATGCTCGTGACCGATGTCACGGGACGGCTGATCTGCGAATCCGAATTCGACGGAAAGCTCGCCGATGTCTCGCATGACGAATCGGGCGAATATTTCTTCGTCCTCGCCGGAGACAGCGTAACGCGCATAAATCTCGTGAACAAAAAGATCGGCAGCGTGCCGGCGGAGATCGGCGGCTTTGCGATACTTCCGCTCTCGTCCGACTCCTACCTCGTCGCGACAAACAACTACGCTCTCACCTGCAATTTTGACGCTTCAAACGAGCATTATTTCAATTCGGAGGCTACAGATGAGTCTGTTTCTTGATATTCTGATCATAATCACCGCGATAGCCGCGATATACGCGGGTATAATGCGCGGCTTCGTGAAGTCGGTCATGGGCTTTGTCACCCTGCTCCTCGCGATGATCGCCGCCGCGGTGCTGACTCCGACGGTCGCCGATTTTTACAACGAAAAATTCGTTTCGGCGCAGGTCAACGAGATCGTCGAGACCTCGCTTACCGAGCTGGTCACGGCGGGCGGACAGCAGATCGGGCTTTCAAAGCTATTCGATGACCGTCCAGATGCGCTCACCTCGGTAGCCGAGCGGTTCGGAGTCGATATCGATGACCTCGAAAAGGTCTATCTGAGCCTCAAGCCCGAAAGCGACAGTGAGGCGATAAGCTCCCTCGCCGATCACATCGCTTCGCCGACAGCCGAGGCGATAAGCCGCATACTCGCGGCGATATCGGTGTTTTTGACCGCAATGCTCATATTGAAGCTCTTGACGCTGATACTCGATCTGATCTGCCGTCTCCCGGTGCTTTCGACGCTCAATACCCTGCTCGGCTTTCTGTTCGGCGCGGCGAGCGCGGCTCTGGGCGCATGGGTCATTGCGAATCTCTCGGTCGGGCTGATAAACGCCCTCGGCGCGATAAAGCCCGAGGTCTTCAACAGCTCGGTCATCGACAGCTCGATAATCGTTAGATTCTTCGTCGAAAATTCACTCGTACTGTTCAATTAGATAAAATTCAAATCCACGGATTTACGAAAGGAAAATTGATAATACATGGAAATGTGTGCAAGATGCCACAAAAGAGTGGCAGTGGTTTATGTAACAAAAATCGAAAACGGTCAGACCGTCACCGAGGGCATCTGCCTGAAGTGCGCAAAGGAGCTCGGGATAAAGCCGGTCAACGACATTCTCGACAAGATGGGAGTCTCGCCCGAGCAGATCGATGAAATATCCGATCTCGCCTCGATGGTTCCGACCGATGACCTCGACAAGACCCCGACCGAGGGCTCGGACGATCCGAGCGGCGACAACGGAAAATCCCCGACGATCGATTTCGGAAAGGTCTTCCAAAATTTCGCCTCGGCGCACAGCGACGACCGGTCGTCGGAGCGCACAAATTCGAATCAGAGCAAAAAATCGAATCAGAAGCTCAAATTCCTGACGACCTATTGTCAGAATCTCTGCACCAAGGCAGCAGAGGGCAAGATCGACAACATCGTCGGACGCGAGCGTGA
>CAYRKS010000260.1:0-2519 GCA_964424855.1 uncultured Lachnospiraceae bacterium | reverse complement strand
ATGCCACGTCTATCGTTCCGCCCTTTGCCGCAGTCTCGATCTCTCCGAGCTTTGCGCCCTTTGCGAGATTGTTGAGAATGAAGGGGGGATTTACGTAGAAGCTTCCTTCCTTCTTTGCGCCGATGACGAAATCAAAGAGAGAAGCGACTGCGGACATTGCACCGCCGCAGACTCCCGCGACAACCGCGATCTGCGGGATAACACCCGAAGCGGCTGCTGCCTTCTTCATTATGCGTCCGTAGCCCGCGAGAGCCTCAACACCCTCGAGGACATATGCTCCGGCACTGTCGAAAATGCCGATGATCGGTGCGCCGTTCTTTATTGCCAGGTCGTAAAGATCGCAGATCTTCTTTGCCTGCATTGCGCCGACCGCGCCCTTCATGCGGGAGAAATCCTGAGCAAATGCAAATACGAGGCGACCGTCGATCGCGCCGTAGCCGCAAACCACTCCCTCAAGCTCTCCGTTCTCGCCGCCGATCTCGGCAGCGATCCTGTGTGCGTATGCACCGGTCTCGGCGAAGGTACCTTCGTCGAAAAGCGATGCTATGCGCTCCTTGGCGGTAGAAGCTTCGCTCTCAAAGAGATTGCGCAGCTCGACCGCCGATTTGAACTCGTGCGTTTTGTTTCCCATGTATTGACCTCCAAAAAATTTGAATGGATTTGGTGAGAGTTCAGGTATTTCCGCGCGTGTTCGGACGCGGGAAATAGATAAACACTATTCTTCCCCATTATATATATATTATAAACCATAATTTACATTTTTGCAATATGCAATTTGCACTTTATTTTGGAAACATTCTGTCAACTTATACGGCTTTTTAACCATTTTGGTTTATTCACAAAAAAACACTTTTTTTCGACCGCAGATTGTGTTATAATAATCATTACAACATTTTTCAAAAAGGGGCGATCACACTGATAATCGATTTTCACACACACGCCTTTCCGGATACTCTTGCCGAAAAAGCGATCCCGAAGCTTGCCGCCTGCGGCAATATCAAAAATGTCGGAAACGGAAAGGTCTCCGACCTAATCGCGCACATGGACGAATACAATGTCGAGCTTTCCGTCGTCCTGAACATTGCAACGAATCCCCACCAAGAGCATAAGGTGAACGATTTTGCGATAGAATGCTCGAAAAATCCCCGTCTTTATTCGCTCGGCTCACTAAACCCCGACAGCGAAAGCATAGAAGCCGAGGCAAAAAGGCTTGCCGATGCCGGTATACGCGGGATAAAGCTCCACCCCGACTACATGGGTCATATGATCGACGATCCGAAATTCGACGCTGTATATAAGGCGGCGGTCGAAAACGATCTTTTCGTCGTGACTCACGCCGGATGGGACTTTTACTCACCCGAGCTTATACACTGCACACCCGAGCGGATAATAAGGGTATCGGAAAAATTCCCCTCTCTGCGCATAGTCGCGGCGCATATGGGCGGGAATCGGCTCTGGGACGAGGTAGAAAGGCTTTTGCTCGGGCGAAGGAATATCTGGATCGACACCTCACTCGCCGCACCGTTCGATCTCGATAAAGAAACCGCAAAGCGTATGCTCGAAAATCACGACCCCGAGCATATACTCTTCGGAAGTGATTTTCCGTGGTTCACGCCGAAGGAATCGCTCGAATATCTGAACACGCTCGAGCTTTCGGACAAACTCATGAAAATGATCCTGTCCGAAAATGCTGTGAAGCTACTCGGCAAAAAATGAGTGGAAATTCCAGAAGAGCTCGGACTGTTGCATTTGCCGCGACCTGCCTTTCGCTCGCACTGCTGCTTCCCTTTTTGACCGGACAGATACCATCGATCGGACAGGCTCTTTCACCGATGCACATTCCCGCGCTGCTTTGCGGCTTTATCTGCGGACCCTTTTGGGGACTTGCGGTCGGCTTCGTCGCTCCGCTGCTGCGAAGTCAGCTTTTTGCGATGCCTCCGCTCGCCGCGGCTGTGCCTATGGCGTTTGAGCTTGCCGCCTACGGCTTCTTCACCGGACTCCTTTATCGACTGCTCCCAAAAAGGCTGCCCTTCATCTATGCTTCTCTCATCGGCTCGATGCTGATCGGACGGATAGTTTGGGGAGCCGTAAAATGGACGGTTGCCGTCGCAAGCTCGGACAGCTTCGGCTTTGCCGCCTTCTTAGCAGGGGCAGTGACCGGCTCTGTCCCCGGAATGCTGTGCCAGCTTATCCTTGTTCCGATAATAGTAATCGCACTGAAAAAAGCCGGGTTCATATCCGGCGAATGATATCCTTACAAACAGGCTGAAAACATGAATTTTGATGATATACTTAAAGAGCATTTGAAAAAATACCCCGATATGCAGCCGAGTGACGCAGTAAAGCTTGCGTATCAGTCCTGCTTCGGTCCCGAGCATATGATAACCGATCCGACCGCCGCAGTCTCGCGCATAAAAGCCGAGTACGCTCAGGCAGAACATACCGATATGCCGAGAGTCGAATGCCTCGGTCGCTTTTCGAGGTTATATCTCGATTCCGAATTTTCGGATGCCGAGCTT
>CAYRKS010000259.1:0-2522 GCA_964424855.1 uncultured Lachnospiraceae bacterium | reverse complement strand
TGGACATGAGCTTCGCTATCCAGGCAAAGAGCCTCGAATATCTCGTAAAGCACGCGGGCGAGCTTGAAAAGAAGGTATATCAGGTTCCGCGCGAGATCGACGAGGAGGTCGCGAGAATAAAGCTCGAGGCACTCGGCGGAGGACTCGATATTCTCAGCGATGAGCAGAAGGCATACCTTGCAAAGGTTGACTGATGCGGTTCTGAGAACAAAAGCAGAATAAACAGCAACGCCGCTTCGGGTACAAAGCCCGAAGCGGCGTTTTTTGATTTTCGATGAGCTTACAGATCACTGTCCTTTAAGAGAAGTACTTCAATCGCACCATCTTCTTTTGGCTACCGTCAATAATGCCAGACAGAGAATCAAGCATATGACAAAATAGCATATTCCATCGCTCCCGCGGATAATAAACGGAGTCCCTTGAAAAACAGACATATAGTCCGCATTCTTCAGCACACTGAAGCCGAGTGTTGATAGGAGTCGCGGAAACAGTGTGGTAAGTATCGTCACGGTAACAGCAGCGATGTTTTGCTTTAAGCATTCGGACAAGGAGCAAACGAATATCGTCAGCAACAGCACCGAAACGAGCTTTGTCAAATAATATATTACCGCAAAATTCTTAATCGTGATTTGAAAGCTCACGGCTTCAAAGTATTCGATCGACTTCAGCGGAGCATCGGCTTCGGGAAGCCGATACAGAGAGCACAGCGATAACAGATCAATCGTATTCCAAATCAGGAAGATCGTCGCTGATGTCAATATCGCCGAGGAGTATTTGGCGCGGAAGGTTCGCCCTCTGCCGAATTTCGTCGTTCGCAGTATCTGAGAAAAATTTCCTTCGGATGAACGATTCTTATGCTCCTGAGAAAAGACGGCTGATGCCAAGAACACGACCAGCGCATACAGAAGCTTGTCAAAATCTGCCGTAAACAGCTTTTTCCAGCCGGTATCGTACAGAAACCACGCCTCCTGTCCCTCTCTTTCCAACTTTTCAATATACGCCATATGTGCTTCGATATCCTGCAAATATACATCATGGCTGTAGGCATAATTATATTCCGACATAAAAGCCCGGAAGGAGTCCTGATCTATCTCACCGCTCATGTAAGCCTTGCGCATCGTTTGATAATTTTGAAGCGTACTGTTTATACGACTGCGCTCATTCGCAATGAAGCTTCGCTTTTCGTCATCCAAGCTTCCCGACAAGACCTCCATGTATTCCCTATACACCTCATCGGCAAACGAGTGCTTCGGCTGACTGTCTGCAACAGCAATTCCGAGCTTGACGAGCAAAATTATTAAAATTATGCAAAGCTGTCTTTGAGCCGACAAAGCCTTATACAGCTCATATACATCAACAGATATCCACTGCTTTATTTTGTAAGCGGTCGGAGCCTTCAGCTTTTTCTTATCGGCAGAACGGCGGATGCGCGGCAGACGCTTATTACTCAAGCCGCCGAGACGCTGATCGAGGAGTACAGCTGTAGCCGTGAGCAAAACGATCAAGCCTCCCGCTGTGATCGGAACTATATCGACATAGCTTACCGCCGAATCGAACAGATTTACTGCACGATAACGCTCAAACAGCTGCTTCACCGTTGATATCACAAACAGATTCATCGGCTTCAGGATATTATCATTATCGGGGAAATTCAGTATATATGCCGCATAGTTTATTGCGAACAGCAACATACCGCCGGAATATGTCAGTATGTATCCCTTCATGATAACGCCTATAAGCATTATAAGCGATGAAAAAAGCAGTGTGGATATTATCTTGAAGCCAAAATCTATGAAGAGATATGCTCCTATTGAGATAACGTGCGGACAGTAAACAAAGGCTTTTACAGTTTGTATCGAATATTCCACACCCTTCAGACCTCTTGTCAGATATATGACCGACAGAGTGGACACGCAGTATAGGCACACGATGAAAATCGCCAGAAAATAATATACTGCGGCTTTTGAAAGCGAGGTCTGAATGCGTCCCTTCCTTGACGCTCTTATAAGCGGCAGGATACCGATATAGCTGTCATTTGTAAATATGAATCCGCCTATGATTATCAAAGTCAGAAAAATGAATATCGGCATCATCTCATATTTGAAATACACATCCCAGCCGCGGATATAATCGGCGGACACATTTACGTTATTCACGGTGTACGTATATACAGCTATAACCCTCTTTTGATATTCGGAGAGATAATTCACGGAATTGTCCGGCAGAGTCAAAAGCTGTATATAAGCATTTTTGATGACCTTTTCGATCTCCGATCGGTAATCCCGCGAATAATCATATATCGAGCGCACGGTGTCGATAAGCTGAGTATCCGTGAAGCCCTCGGGCGCGTATTTATTGATCGGCTGCTCCATTTCATAGCTGTAATTGCCGATCATCATTTGCTCCTCCCATACAGATCGCTGCTCGTTCACAAAGTCCTGAAGCTCCCGATAGTACTCATCGATCTCATTTTCATTCTCACTGTAAAGCTCGAAAAAATTCTCGATCGTGTCAGGTGATAG
>CAYRKS010000258.1:1974-2535 GCA_964424855.1 uncultured Lachnospiraceae bacterium | reverse complement strand
CTCGGAAACGCTCCTCCAGAAGCTCCCGCGCGGATAGTGACGCTTTTCCGCGAGTCCGAGAAGGTTGAGCTCGAGCGGTATCCCGAGCCGCTTTGCGTTTTCACAGAGCCTTCTCATCTCGCAAAAATATATCTCGTCATCCTTCGGATAATTTATAAGATCGGGGTGCGCGATATAGGTAAAGCGTCCGGTCGATATTCCCTCGGATATCTGATCGACATAGCGCACGAGTCCGCTCTTATCTACAGTTGAACCGCTGTAGCGGTGAGTGTCAAACTCGTTGTCGATATAGTGCTGACCGAGGATGAAATAATCGGGCTTGAAGGGAGCGACCAGCTCAACGAGAGCGTCGAATACAGCCGGATAATATTCGACCTCGAGTCCGAGCTTTATTTCGATGCAGTCTGCGTATCTTTCCCTCAGCTCGGCAAGCGTCGCGAAATAATTTTCGGTCTCCTTCGGGAGCATACGAAAGGTCGAGGCATAGCCGTTCGGAAAGACCTGCGGAGTGTGATCCGAGAAGCCGAGCGTTTTAACTCCGCGCGAGATCGCCATTTCGAT
>CAYRKS010000258.1:0-1964 GCA_964424855.1 uncultured Lachnospiraceae bacterium | reverse complement strand
GCTCGGTACCGAAGGCGTGCATACAGCGAGTAGTATGCGTGTGATAGCTTGCGATCATCAACGCTCACCCTCCTTCACGTCCTCGAGCTGCTCTTTTCCACAGTTAACGATGTGCATTCCGCTATCACCGACGGCACTGTGAAGCGGGAGCGAGCTGTCGAGTACATAGCTGTTGTCGCGGACGATTATCTCACGGACAAGCTCGGCGTGGATGAAACGCTTCGAAGACTGAGTAAAGCGGTTGTTCTCGATGATAACACGTCCGTGGAAGAAATCGCGCGGATTCTTTTCATAGAGCTTCGGAGCGATGGTTATCGCGGTTCCGCCCGCATATGCGCTGTTGGCAAAGTCGCAGCTGCGGATCGTGACATCGTTCACCGCGCCCGATTCGAACCAGTCGCGCATTTCGCCGCCGATCTGTATACCGCAGTACATATTGTAGAACTTGCAGTTTTCAACGACAGTCTTTCCCGCAGAGGAAAGAAGGAAGCCGCGCGGACGATTGTTTCCCGATTCGCAGTTCGAAATGTATATCTCGGGCGCGGTCGAGAGGTTTTCGAGCAGATAATCCTCACCGAGCGAAATTTCGCGGTCGAACCTTACCGCAAGCTCGTCGGCTGATCTCAGCTCCGAGGCGACCACCTCGCGTGTGCAGACCACCGATGAGGTCTTGCGGTCAATGACCGCCACACGGTCTCCGACGCGGAAAATATTTACTCCGCGCTGCTGGAAATGACCGAATCTGCAGCTTATCGTGTCCGGTGCCTCGGCATGATCGCAGATCATGTAGATACCGTGTATATTGCAGGCATCATCGTTCATCGAGACGAATTTGCAGCCGTTGAGAGTCAGCTTTCCGCGGCAGTTTACGAAATGGGTCGCATCGGCGTTCACCGAGAGCATACGACCCGAGCCGCTGCGCGGCTCCGCCTTTACCCTTTCGAGCGTTATATCCTCGGAGAGCTGTCCGATCACACCCATTCCCGAGGTGTAGTAGATATTTATGTTCTCAAGCTTTACGCCCTTTGAGTCGTTTATGAATACTCCGGGGAACTCGCGGCTCGAGTGGGTCATCACGAGATTGTTTCCGACCGTGTGGACAAAGCCGAGATTTCCGTGCATTATTATCTCATTTTCGCCCTTTTGCTCGAGCATAACATCGCGATACATTCCCGAGAGAAAGCCGTGATCCTTCTTTTCGCCGGAATAGGGGAAATACGCCGGCTTTGACGATGAGGGACGCGGAGCCCCCTTCTCGTCCGCTTCGAATTCGATGGCAAAGACCTCCTCGCGTACATCCTCTCCGCCGCAGACCTCAAAGCAGAATTTTCCGTCCTCGACACGGCAGGGAGTCTCGGGTGAAAATCTCAGCAGAGTTTTGTAGCGATCGGCTTCGATTATCTCAGCCTGCGAATACCAAACGGTCGAATAATCTATCGAAAGATTCTTTACGGTTATATCGGACGAAGCGTCGATCACGAACGGAAGTATGCGCCCGTGGAAGATGAGCTCGGCTCCGCCGCCGTCTATTGTTATGCCCTTCCTTCCGACTATCGGAAAGGCGATCGGCTTTTCGCCGGGATCGTTGTTCGAAATGTGATAGCTCCTGACCTCGGCGTTGTCGGGAAGGATGTCATAGCGTCCGCCGCCAAGCTCAAGCGTTTCGCCATCCGAAAGCTCACTCAGTGCAAGGCGTATCGCCGATGCCGCGTCGCTCGTTTTTTTCATGTAGTCATCAAGCTTTATACTCATAAAAAAACTCCTTTACCTTTGTTTCTGATATTATTATACTATACGCGATCAAAAAAGTCAAGAAAAAAATAAAAAAAAATTCGAAAAACCCCTTGACAAATCAAAAAAAATGTGGTATAATATTATACGTCGTGAGGGAAACCTCAAAGTTCAACCTCAAAAAATGCTGGTGTGGCTCAATGGCAGAGCAGCTGATTTGTAATCAGCAGGTT
>CAYRKS010000257.1:0-2552 GCA_964424855.1 uncultured Lachnospiraceae bacterium | reverse complement strand
AAATCGGTCTCGCGCTATGTCACGACCGATTTCACCGCAGACGATCTTCTGAACAATCTCGATCTGATCTTCGCCTACACAAAATTCGAGACGGTCACGCTGACCTATCCCGGCTCGGAAAAGACCTACGACGGCGTTTCGTATTTCGACCCGTCGATCTCCTCGGCTCTCACGATGTTCGAGGACTATAAATAATCGTAAATTCTTTTATCAAAAGGAGTATATATCATGAAGAATACCGAAAAAACGATGGATAAAATCGTCGCGCTCTGCAAAACACGCGGCTTCGTCTTCCCCGGAAGTGAGATCTACGGCGGTCTTGCAAACACCTGGGACTACGGTCCGCTCGGCGTTGAGCTTAAAAACAATGTAAAGCGCGCATGGTGGAAGAAGTTCGTTCAGGAGAACCCCTACAACGTCGGACTTGACGCGGCTATCCTGATGAATCCCGAGGTATGGGTGGCTTCGGGTCACGTTGCGACCTTCAATGACCCGCTCATCGACTGCAAGGCGTGCAAGATGCGTCACCGTGCGGACAAGCTGGTCGAGCAGTATGTCCGCGACAACAATATAACCGATGTCAATGTCGAGGCGATGGACGGCGAGGCTCTTCTCGAGTACATCCGCGAGAACAAGGTTCCGTGTCCCGGCTGCGGAAAGTCTGATTTCACCGATATCCGCAAGTTCAACCTCATGTTCAAGACCCATCAGGGCGTTACCGAGGATTCCTCGAGCGAGGTATATCTCCGTCCCGAGACCGCACAGGGTATCTTCGTAAACTTCCCGGCGATCCAGCGCACCACCCGCCGCAAGCTCCCCTTCGGTGTCTGCCAGGTAGGTAAGTCCTTCAGAAATGAGATCACCCCCGGTAACTTCATCTTCCGTATCCGCGAGTTCGAGCAGATGGAGCTTGAGTTCTTCTGCAAGCCCGATACCGACCTCGAGTGGTTCCAGTATTGGCGCACCTACTGCCACGACTGGCTCAAGAGCCTCAATGTCAAGGAGGAAAACCTTCGCCTTCGCGACCATGAGCCCGAGGAGCTTTCGTTCTACTCCAAGGCCACCACCGACTTCGAGTTCCTCTTCCCGTTCGGCTGGGGCGAGCTCTGGGGCGTTGCGGATCGCACGAATTACGACCTCTCGCAGCACCAGGAGCATTCGGGTCAGGATCTCACTTATTTCGATCCCGAGACGAACGAGCATTACATCCCCTATGTTGTCGAGCCGTCGCTCGGTGCAGACCGCATGACCCTTGCGCTTCTCGTCGAGGCTTATGACGAAGAGGTCATTGACGCGGAAAAGAATGATGTCCGTGTCGTAATGCACTTCCATCCGACCATCGCTCCGTTCAAGGTAGCTGTCCTCCCGCTTTCGAAGAAGCTCTCGCCCGAGGCAACCGAGGTCTACACACAGCTTTCGAAGGACTTCATGACCGATTTCGACGAGACCGGTTCGATCGGAAAGAGATATCGCCGCGAGGACGAGATCGGAACTCCGCTCTGCGTCACCTACGATTTCGATTCCAAGGAAGACAACTGCGTAACCGTCCGCGACCGCGACACGATGGAGCAGGTGAGAATTCCGATCTCCGAGCTCAACGCATACGTTGCAGAGAAGATCCGCTTCTGATTTTTCCGACTGTTATAAATATTATCGAAGCCCCGAGTCAGCTCGGAGCTTCGATTTTTTTTGACTGAAAAATGTTTGTTGAGTTTCGAAAAAGCTATTGACATTTGTTGAATTTTATGATATAATGTTTCCGATAAAGGCAAAAAATGCCTTGCTTGAAATATTTTGCACAAAAATCATCATGCTCCGTCAGGGAGAGAAAGTGTGATATCATGAAGATCAGGATAAACCCCGAAAAGCTCGTCGGCAAGATAAAGCCGATGCACGCGGTCAACAACGGTCCGCTCTACACCAAAAACGCCGATCAGGATTCGACCAACCTTCCCGCCTACAAGGCGGCGCGCATACCCTTCGCGCGCACTCACGATGCGTCGATCTATTACTCCTACGGCGGAGAGCATACGGTCGATATCGGAAATATCTTCACGAATTTTGATGCTGATGTCAACGATCCCGCGTCCTACGACTTCGCGCTGACCGATTTTTATCTCGAGGGCATACAAATGGCGGGAACCGAGACCTTCTTCCGCCTCGGTAACAAGATCGAGCATTGGGTCAAGAAGTACGGCATTTATCCGCCCAAGGACAACCTCAAGTGGGCGCAGATCTGTGAGCATATCATCGCGCACTACAACTACGGCTGGGCGAACGGCTACGAAATGGGCATCCGCTATTGGGAGATTTGGAACGAGCCCGATCTCTACGGCAAGTGCTGGATGGGAACTCCCGAGGAGTTTTACGAGCTTTTCGCAGTCACTGCCAAGCATCTCAAGTCGAAATTCCCCGAGCTTAAGATCGGTGGTCCCGCAGTTTGCTGCTACAGAGAGGACTGGCTCGTCCCATTCTTCGAAAAGCTCAAGGCGGAAAACGTGCCGCTCGATTTCTACTCCTGGCACTGCTATGCGCGTGAGACCGGCTCGGTG
>CAYRKS010000256.1:1081-2570 GCA_964424855.1 uncultured Lachnospiraceae bacterium | reverse complement strand
CCCTCCCCTCACGCTTTGCCGCTTTGCAGCAAAGCGTCCTCCCCACCCCTTTCCAAACCTTTTTACTCAAAGGGTATTTTTACAATTGAGTCTGTGGATAGGGACGAAGACTTTACAAGGGCGAATATGGTGTAAACACGGGCGGGTACTGCCCCCTCTTCCTAAATTTCAAAGCTTTGCCGTGGGGTTACAACCGCGTCGGAAATCGGCACAAAGGCTTTTCAAAAACAGCAAGTACAAACGGCGGCTTGGGATTTGAGCCTTTCGCCGACAGGCTCAAATAAGCGGTTTCGAGGCTAACGGGACGGATCGAGCCTATGTGCGGTCAAACAGCGAAACGCGCGGTCGCTCGAGACCTTCGGCGGTGCTTCCCTTGCCCTTTCGAAGCATCGGTCATTTTGAGCCGAGGTCGATAAATTCCGAGCCTTTACAATGCGATAATTACGCACCGCCCATGCAATGCCGATTCAAAGCTCGATACTCGGCGCGTCGGCGAAGGCTAAAAGCTCGGCGGCTTGAAGCTTCATAAGACTAAGCGTTGCTCGAGCTTTGGAAAGCTGCGGCATTGCGTCAAATCAGCGTAAAGCTTTACATTATTTTCAAAAAATCTCTTGACACAGGTCGGCACATATGATATAATATATGGAAACAAAAATCAAAGGAGAAAAGCTCATGTACAACGCATCCGCAAAACGCTATGACACAATGCCGTACAATCGCCTCGGAAGGAGCGGCTTAAAGCTTCCCGCAGTCTCGCTCGGACTCTGGCACAATTTCGGCAGCACGGGACGCTTTGACAATATGCAAAAGCTCTGCTTCACGGCATTTGACAACGGCATCACACATTTCGACCTCGCAAACAACTACGGTCCGCCCGAAGGAGCCGCCGAGCTGAACTTCGGACGTATCCTCAAGGAGGATCTCGGCGCATACCGCGACGAGCTGATAATCAGCACAAAATCGGGCTACTGGATGTGGCCGGGGCCCTACGGCGAATGGGGCAGCCGAAAGCAGCTTCTGAGCAGTCTCGATCAGAGCCTGAAGCGCATGGGACTCGACTATGTTGACATTTTCTACCACCACAGACCCGATCCGAACACTCCCCTCGAGGAGACGATGGGCGCACTTGCGACTGCGGTTCAATCGGGAAAGGCACTCTATGTCGGTCTTTCGAACTATGACGGCGAGCGCATGGAGCAGGCGGCGGCTATACTCACCGAGTTGCACGTCCCCTTCGTTATAAATCAGAACAGCTATTCGATCTTCAACCGCGCGATCGAAGGAAACGGTCTCAAGGATACCTCGGCACGTCTGGGCAAGGGCATTATCGCCTTCTCTCCCCTCTCCCAGGGACTTTTGACCGACCGCTATCTCAAGGGCATACCCGCGGACAGCCGCATAATGACCGACGGACGCTTCCTGAACGAAAACGCGCTGAACGAGCATCGTCTCGATCAGATAAAGCGTCTCAACGAGCTGGCGGCAGAGC
>CAYRKS010000256.1:693-1071 GCA_964424855.1 uncultured Lachnospiraceae bacterium | reverse complement strand
TGGCACTCAGCTGGATACTTCGCGACGGCATCGTGACGAGCGTTCTCGCGGGTGCATCCAAGCCCGAGCAGGTGCTTGACAACATCAAGGCGGCGCAGAACACGAGCTTCACCGCCGAGGAGCTGGCACTCATCGACGAGATCAGCCTCAACTGACCTCAAATACCAAAGCCCCGCGTGAAATATCACACGGGGCTTTGAAAATATTTCCCGGGCTATCAAATCCGACCGCGAAATCCCCGACATTTTTCGTTTTTCCCCTTGACAAGCCCGATTTTTTGTGATATACTATATGTATTGAGGGAGTAGCGAGCGCAGCACGCGCAGCACGTCAACATACCGACCTTCGGTCTGGCTTGCTTTAATTTGCCAGACTCAT
>CAYRKS010000256.1:0-683 GCA_964424855.1 uncultured Lachnospiraceae bacterium | reverse complement strand
TGTACATGGAGTCTTTTGTTTTTGCATTCCGTGTGCGGCTTTTGCCGTACATTTTTATTTTTTCGGAGGAAAACAAAAATGCTTATCAACATCCTGCTTTTTGCCGTCGGACTTTTGTTCCTGATAAAGGGCGGCGACTGGTTCGTGGACGGCGCGACCGGAGTGGCGCGTAAATTCCACCTGCCCGACATCATCGTCGGCGCGACCGTCGTATCGATCGGAACGACTCTGCCCGAGGTCATGGTCTCAACGACCGGTGCGCTCCAGGGACAGGGCGCGATGGCATACGGAAACGCCATCGGCTCAATAATCTGCAACACCGCGCTAATCGCCGCGATCTCGGTCACCTGCAATCCCGGTCCGGTCAACACGAAGACCATGAAAATGCCGGTCATCTTTTTCTTCAGCTCCGCCGCAGTCTACTGCATCGCCGCATATCTGCTCGGAGAGTTTCCAAGCTGGATCGGCTTCTTGATGCTTATCATCTTCGAGATATATATGATCATCAACGTCATCAACGGACTCAAATATCCCGAGCAGTCGGCGCATGAGGAAAGCACCGCGTCCCGCCCATTCTGGAAGGAGCTGATCCTTCTTGTCATCGGCGCGGCAGTCATCGCGGTCGGAGCCGATCTTCTGGTCGATAACGGCACCGCGATAGCCCAGCAGCTCGGAGTCCCGGA
>CAYRKS010000255.1:0-2731 GCA_964424855.1 uncultured Lachnospiraceae bacterium | reverse complement strand
TAATGGCAAATCTTGGCAAAAACGGCGAGGATTTCGACCCGAACCGCGATATGCTTCCGGTTTCCGAGCTTTACGACATCGACAAGTGGGCACTCGCGCGTCTCAATCGTCTCGTCAAGGAGTCGGTCGAGGCATATCATCGTTATGATTTCCACATCATAATCAAGGCTATCTCGAACTTCTGCACGGTCGATATGTCCAAGCTCTACATCGATATAACCAAGGATCGTCTCTACGTTGAAAAGACCGATTCGAAGGATCGTCGCTCGGCACAGACCGCGATGTACATGATCCTTTCGTCGCTCACCCGTCTGATCGCGCCGCTCCTCTCGTTCACCGCCGAGGAAATCTGGCACTCGATGAAGCATCTCGATTCGGACGACAAGCGCAGCGTATTCCTTTCCGACCTTCCTCAGTACGATCCGGCACTCGATTTCGACGGAATCGAGGAGCATTACGATGCGCTCTTTGAGCTTCGTGACGATGTAATGAAGGCTCTCGAGTCGGCTCGCGCGGAAAAGCTGATCGGAAAATCGCTCGACGCGAAGATCACGATCTACACGACCGATGACGAAGCAATGAAGATCCTCAACAGCTTCGGCGAGGAGGAGCTCGAGGCAATATTCATCGTTTCGGGCGTAAAGCTGGTAAATTCCGCCGCTGAAGACGGCGCATTCACCGAGTGCGACAAGCTATCGGGCGTTAAGGTCGAGGCTGCCGACGGCATCCGTTGCGACCGTTGCTGGAAGTACACTACCGATGCCGTTGAGGACGAGGATTCTCACCTTTGCCGCCGCTGCCATTCGGTAGTCGAGGGCTGATGGGACGAATAATTTACCTGCTGATCGCGGCGATAGTTGTGGTGATTGACCAATGGACGAAGCAGCTTGCTGTTTCGTATCTCAAGCCGATCTCCACAAAGCCGCTGATCGACGGTGTGTTGCATCTGACGTATGTCGAAAACACCGGAGCCGCCTTTGGCATGATGAAGAATCATCGCTGGGTGTTCATGGCAACCTCGACAATAGCGGTGATCGGTATACTGATCTTTATCGTCGGATGGTACAAAAAATATCACGATCCCCTGCTCTTCACGGGTCTGGCGTTCATCGCCGGCGGCGGGATCGGAAACATGATCGACCGCGTGCTGCTCGGTTATGTCGTTGATTTTGTCGATTTTCGCCTGATCAATTTTGCGGTTTTCAACGGTGCGGACAGCTTTGTCTGCGTCGGCGCGGCAATGATCGTTCTCTGGGTGTTCCTCACCGAAATAAAAGAGAAAAAATCCGCACAAAAAGCCTAAAAAATGGCTTGGAGTCTTCTCCAAGCCATTGATTTTTGACTCACATTTCGATTTAAGGAGAAAACAATGCTGATCAATTCGGAAAATTCGGGAAAACGGCTGGATATTTTTGTCTCCGAGTGGCAAAGCATCACACGCTCGGCGGCGCAAAAGCTGATAACCGACGAATTTGTTTCGGTGAACGGGAAAGCCGTTGCCAAAAATTACAAGCTGCGTGACGGAGATGAGCTTGAATGCGAGCTTCCCGAGCCGATCCCGACCGATGCACAGCCGCAGGACATCCCGATCGAGATCGTTTATGAGGACAACGATCTGCTCGTGGTCAATAAGCCGCGCGGGATGGTCGTTCATCCCGCGCCCGGAAATCCCGACGGGACGCTCGTAAACGCCCTGCTCTACCATATAAAGGATCTTTCGGGGATCAACGGCGTGATCCGCCCGGGTATCGTTCACAGAATAGACAAAAATACGAGCGGTCTGCTGATAGTTGCAAAAAACGACACCGCACATCTTTCGCTTGCCGAGCAGATCAAGGTGCATAGCTTTGAACGCGAATATGCCGCAGTTCTTGTCGGAACTCCCAAAAATATGTCGGGTACCGTCGATGCACCGATCGGACGCTCGCCGAAGGATCGCAAAAAAATGGCAATAGCTTCAAACGGACGACCCGCGCGAACACATTATAATGTTGTCGATCAATTTCAAGGCTATTCGCTTGTCGAATTAAAGCTCGAGACGGGTCGAACGCACCAGATTCGCGTACATATGTCATCGCTCGGGCATCCGGTTTTCGGAGACGAGACATACGGTGGCGGTCATACAAAATTAGAGCAAAAGATCGCGCTCGGCGGTCAGTGCCTGCACGCCAAAACGATCGGGTTCAAACATCCGACGACCGGAGAATTTCTGCGTTTTGAATCAAATTTGCCGGATTATTTTGAAGCTTTGCTAAGTATTTTACGAAAGGATTTCATGTGATGAAATTTACAGATATCGCGATTGTCACCGACATCGACGGAACCTTTTTCGATTCGCATTCTAAGGTCGTACAGCGCAACCTCGAGGCGGTCGAATATTTCAAGGAAAATGGCGGACTTTTCGCCGTCGCGACCGGTCGCGTTGCAGAAATAATGGGTCCCGAGCTCGAAAAGCTCATGCCGACACTTGCAAACATCCCCTGCATCAGCTGCAACGGCGCGTTCGCCTACGATTTTCGCGAAAAACGCGCGTACAATGAGATTTTTTTGAACGCCGACCGCGCGACCGAGCTCATAAAGAAGGTCATTGCGGAGTTCCCGGCGGTGACTGCGCGCCTTTCTACAAAAGACGGAAAGTATGTCATGCAGAAAACCAATTGGGACGAGCCGTCGGCAACTGACAGCACAGTTGTAGGATATCTTCCGATCGATGATGTCCCGCGCTGCGGAT
>CAYRKS010000254.1:0-2733 GCA_964424855.1 uncultured Lachnospiraceae bacterium | reverse complement strand
CCAAGCACTACGGTGACGAGCTCAACCGTTCGTGGGTATTCCGTTCGATCGGCTACGGCAACGACCTTCAGTATTGGAAGGATATGGCATCCGCTCTTCGTCTCGTCGGCTACGATAAGGTCATGTCGATCGAGCACGAGGACAGCCTCATGTCCATCGATGAGGGTCTCCGCAAGGCAGTCGAATTCCTCAAGCAGGTCATCATTTCCGAGCCGAAGCCCGGAACCATGAGCTGGGCATAAGCAGTATATTCATCGCGCCGTTCAGCTTTTTGGACGGCGCAAACAGGCATTTCGGGGAAATTTTCATCACTGTATATAAATCCCCCGAAAGTCCGATAAAGCAAAAGGGTAATTTATTATGAAAAACTTAGTAGTAATCGGTTACGGCGGAATGGGCGGCTGGCACGTTCAGCACGCTCTCAAGAGTGACGTCGTACATCTCAACGGAATTTACGATATCGACCCCAAGAAGAGCGAGCTCGCAGAGTCGCGCGGTATCCATGCCTATGCGTCCTTCGAGGAAGTCCTCGCCGACAAGTCGGTCGATATGGTCACGGTCGCAATCCCGAACGATCAGCACCGTCCCGTCGTTATCAAGGCTCTCGAGGCAGGCAAAAATGTCCTCTGCGAGAAGCCGGTAACTCTCTCCTCCGAGGATCTCGAGGCAATGATCGCAGCCGCAAACAAGGCGGGCAAGATATTCTCGGTTCACCAGAACCGCCGCTTCGACGTTGACGCTCTCGCAATGAAGCAGGTCTACGAATCCGGCGAGATCGGCGAGATATTCAATATCGAGTCGCGTATCCACGGCTCGCGCGGAATCCCGAGCGACTGGCGCGGAATGAAGCAGTACGGCGGCGGAATGGTCTACGACTGGGGTATCCACCTCATCGACCAGATCCTCATGATCATCCCCGACAAGATCGACACCGTATTCTGCCGTCTTGACAACATCACCAACGACGAGGTAGACGACGGCTTCAAGCTCGAGCTCATGTTCGAAACCGGCAAGCGCGCTTACATCGAGGTCGGCACCTACAACTTCATCGCAATGCCCCGTTTCTATATGCAGGGCAAGGGCGGCACCGCAATGATCACCGATTGGCGCGAAAAGTGCCAGATCACCAAGTGCAAGCACTGGCATGAATCCGAGGTCGTTCCGGTAGAGACCGCCGCAGGTCTTACCAAGACCATGGCTCCGCGTGATTCCATCACTGTCGATCAGTACGAGATCGAGCGTCCGCAGTCGGATGTCCACGATTATTACCGTAACTTCGTCAAGGCTATCGACGGCATTGAGCCGCAGATGGTCACTCACGACCAGATGCGCCTTGATATGAAGGTCATGGAAGCAGCCTTCGAGTCGGCAAGACTCAATCAGGTCATCAAATTCTGATTACTTTGCGTGGAAAAGCCGCACGGTTTTTCCACGCTTTTATATATTCTCTACAGTGAAAGGTTGGTAACAGCTATGAAAATCAACGCAAACGAATGGAAGCTCGGAATGTCCTCCTGCTGTGCGCCGCGTATCACGCGCGAGCTTTTTGAGCAGTATGCCGCCGCCCGGATCGACTGCATGGAGGTCTCGTTCGGCGATATGGCACTCGCCGACTCCACCGATTTCGATAGCGTCGGCAAATGGTCGCGCGAAACCGGTGTTCAAACCTGGTCGCTCCATCTTCCCTTCGCCCCCTTCGCAAAGCTGAATATCGCGTCCCCCGATGCCGAGCTTCGCCGCGCCTCGGTCGAATATCTCACCGAAATGATAAAAAAGGGAGGCTCTATCGGTATCCCTGTCGCGGTCATCCATCCGTCGGGTGAACCGAATCCCGACAACGAGCGTATCGAACGCGCAAATTACGCCGCCGAGTGCCTCTCGACCCTCGCCGAGGTCGCCGCCGGCTGCGGAATGACGATCGCGGTCGAGGATCTTCCGAGAAGCTGCATCGGAAATCACTCCGATGATTTCAAGATACTCCTGTCCGCCGATGACCGTCTGCGCGTCTGCTTCGACACGAACCACCTTTTGATCCAGGACAACCTCGATTTCATAAAGGAGGTCGGCAATAAGATCATCACACTCCACGTCTCGGACTACGATTTCCGCAACGAACGTCACTGGCTCCCCGGCGAGGGAAGGATCGACTGGGTAAAGCTGGTAACGGCACTCGAGGAGGTCGGCTACAGCGGACCGTGGATGTATGAGATCAGCTTCAAGCCCTACAAATCGATCTCGAGACGCGACCTCACCTGCGAGGATTTCCGCGCAAACTACCTGGCAGTCACTTCGAAAAAGCAGCCCGAGATACTCGGAACGCCGATCCAAAGCGAATGTGACGCGAACGCATATATAAAATAAATTTCGGAGACTTTTATGCTTGATCTGCTTGATTTACAAAAAAATTTCATTCTGACGCATCTGCGTCCGGGCGATGTCGCGGTCGATTACACGATGGGTCGCGGTCACGACACCGAATTTTTGTCCAAAACCGTCGGAAAGGACGGAAAGGTCTACGCCTTTGATGTGCAGCTTGACGCATTGAATTCCTCGGCGGAAAATCTGAGAAAGGCGGGCTGCGACCCGAACTATACCCTGCTCTGCGCCTCGCACCACCGCGTGAAGGAATTCGTTCACGAAAAGGTCCGCGCGGGAATGTTCAACCTCGGATATCTCCCCGGCAGCGACCGCAAGGTCACGACTCTGCACGAGACCACCCTCGCGGCGATCGAT
>CAYRKS010000253.1:1993-2734 GCA_964424855.1 uncultured Lachnospiraceae bacterium | reverse complement strand
ACTATCTCGACTGATAAAGCCGAAAAAATACGGTTCAAAAAAGTGATTCGGCGTTTTTCACAAAATTGACAGTAAAATTTTGTGGATAGCACACGAACCGTTAGTGCGATATGTAGAAAATCGCACCTCGAATTTAGCGATAATGCACTAAAAATGAGTGGGTTTTCGATACATCGACACGATTTCGGGTGTGAGGGGGAGCTTTTTGGTAATAAAAAACTCTTGACATATCGCCAAAAGTAGTGTACAATAAATAAGGTATATTTATCTGGATCAAATTTCAGAGAGATCATTTAGATCATTCAGGAGGAAACAGCGAATGAAAAGACGACTTTTAAGCTTTGCGCTCTGCCTTTCCATGCTCTGCACCGCTGTCATGACCGCATCCTGCGGCGATGACGAGGATATGTCGGATGTCGGTGAGGATCAGGTTGAAAGCGCGATGACGCTCACGATCTGGGGCGTTAAGGAGAAGGGTACCACCGATGAGGCTATTGCCGCAGTCGAGGAGGCCATGAGCAAGATCACCGAGGCACAGTTCAACACGGCGATCAAGCTTGAGCTTTACACCGAGGACAAATACGATGCAGCCATAGAGAAGCGCATGGATGAGATCCAGGAGAGACTCGACGCTGCCGCAGCCGAGGCTGAAGCCAAGAAGGCTGCCGAAAAGGAAGCAAAGAAGAACAACGTTGAAACCACCACCGCCGAGACCGAAGCAGAGACCAGTGAGGAGATCAC
>CAYRKS010000253.1:0-1983 GCA_964424855.1 uncultured Lachnospiraceae bacterium | reverse complement strand
CGTCCTCGACGAGTACGGTCTGCCCACGACCCTCTATCCCGAGGTCGAGGAGGATCAGCTTGACATCTTCCTTATCACCGATTACGAGATGTTCAAGAAGTATACCGACAAGGGTGTTCTCTCCACTCTTGATGACGAGCTTTCGGCTTCGTCCAAGCTTCTCAAGTCCTATATCAACCCGTCGCTTCTCGCGGCAGGTAAGGTAGGCAAGGCTACATACGCTATCGCAAACAACCAGCAGATCGGCGAATACACCTTCATGATCCTCAACAAGAAGCTCATGGACAAGTATTACTACGATCCCGATGATTTCGCCTCTCTTGCAGACGCTCAGGAATTCCTCGAGGTAGTCGGTGCAAACGAGAGTGCAACTCCCTTCGTCGGTATCCGCGAGCCGCTCAACATCAACTACTTCACCGCTGACGGCTCCAAGTCGGTCATCGGTTCGATGTGCGCTCCCGATGCTGCGGCAGGTACTGCCTGTGCTCCCGAGGTTCTCTTCTCGAACAGAAACTGGAAGACTCACATGACCCTCATGAAGGAGCTTGATGAGAACAACTGGCTTGGCACCGAGACTCCCAAGGCAACCGACAATTTCGCTGTCGGAATCGTCAAGGGCGAGTGGGCTGATGTTGCCGACTATGAGGAGAACTACTATGTAAAGGTTCTCATGAATCCTCAGGGAACCACCGAGAATATGTACAACGGTATGTTCGGCGTTTCGGTCTACACCAAGAGCGTTTCGCGCAGCATGGAGATCATTACATATCTCAACACCAGAAGCGACCTTCGCAACCTCTTCGGCTACGGTGTCGAGGGCGTTCACTACGAGCTTGATGACGACGGTATCGTTAAGAAGCTTTCTGATGACTACAACATGAAGCTTGAATACACCGGCAACTGCTTTATCGCATATCCGCCGGAAGGCTCGAGCGCAGATGTCTGGGAGACTGCAAAGCAGCACAACCTCGACCTCGTTCTCAGCCCGTGGTACGGCTTCAGCTACAGTGAGGAGCAGATCGATCCCACACTTCGCAGTGCGATCAAGACGCTCAGCGATCGTATCTACAGAGAGTACGATTCGACCTCTCTCGAGGAGTTCGATGACTGGTTCGCTGACGCTCGTATCGAGGTCGCAGGCAACACCTCCGTTAAGTCCTTCCTCGCTACCGAGGTAGAGGCTGACGAATCTGCCGATGAAGAGACAGACGAGGATGCAGTTGCTATCGTTCCTATGGGCAAGCTCTTTGCCGACTGGTACAGCTCCGCTTATCCGAGCGGCTGATAATTTCAGAGCCTTCGCGGGAGATATCATTCGGTATCTCCCGCTTTGCGCATTTTATCGCGACCCTTTGGGTCAAGGAGTTTTGATATGTTTGAAATGAATTTCAATCTGCCTACCGAGATAGTTTGGGGACGCGGCTGTATCGCCAAGAATCCCAAAAAGCTCGCACTGGGCAAAAAGGCATTTATAGTCTGCGGACGCAGCTCCGCAAAGCTCAGCGGTGCGCTCGATGATGTCACCGCCGTGCTTTCCGATATGGGTATCGAATATTTCGTATTCAACAAAATAGTGGAAAATCCTCCGATCGAGACCTGCTTTGAGGGCGGACGGCTGGCGCGCGAATTCGGCGCGGATTTTATCATAGGCATCGGAGGCGGCTCGCCGCTCGATTCCTCGAAGGCAATAGCTGCTTATGCGGCAAACGCCGAGCTTGAGATGAACGACATCTTCACCGACAAGGTCAAGCGCGTGCTTCCGATAGCGGCGATCCCCACGACCGCCGGAACGGGCAGCGAGGTCGATGCGGCATCGGTCCTCACGATCGACTCGGGAAGGATAAAAAAATCCTTCAAAACAAACGATACCTACCCCAGAGTCGCTTTCCTCGACGCGAATTATACCGAATCGCTGAGCCTCGATTATACGATCTCGACCGCGCTCGACGCATTCTGTCACTGCGCCGAATCCTATCTCTCACC
>CAYRKS010000252.1:0-2742 GCA_964424855.1 uncultured Lachnospiraceae bacterium | reverse complement strand
TAAGCTTATGACCTACAATCTTTCGCTTCGTGACTTCAAGGATGGTGACAAAATTTCTGTAACGCCTTATTGGACTACAGAAGATGGCACTGCCGTTTATGGAACAGAACGAGTATTTACATATAATTCTCGCGGTATTATTGGATAAGGAGGTTTATATGGATATAACAACTTTTGAAGCTCCATCGATTTCTGATGGAGGTAATGGAACAATTACAGATGAAAAGAATTATGGTCCGACTTTTCACATTGCTCCCGGCGGTGGTTGGTTAGTACCGTGTTCTCTTGACGATGAAGACATCTACATCACAACTGACGGTGAAATAACTAAATAACCCAAAAGCGGCGGAAATTCCGCCGCTTTTCTTGAAATATGATATGGAAATTAACGTACAACTTGCAAATATACCAATGAAGATAGGTTTTCGTCACTCTGAGATGCTGCTTTTTTTTGAAGATATGCAGACTGATTCCGAGCCTATCGCTTCTGCGTATGTCAGTGATGAGCGTTTGGAACTGGTTAAGGAATATTACACCGAATCCGCGTCTGAAGCCTCTAACGAATATAATGAGCTGTGCAGGTCTTGTTCTGACGCTCTCCTGCCGTTTGGGGCGGCGGTTTTTCACGCGCTGGCGTTCAAGTGGGAAGGGAAGGCTTGGCTGATCACCGCTCCGAGCGGCACGGGCAAAACCACGCATTACATCCGATGGAAGCAGCAGTTCTCGAACGAGCTGACGATAATGAACGGCGACAAGCCGATAATCCGTGCGAACGATGACGGTTCGATAACTGTTCACCCGTCGCCGTGGTACGGAAAGGAGGGGATGCACCGCCACGACAGCGCGCCGCTCGGCGGGATCGTGCTCCTCGAGCAGCAGCGCGAAAATGTGATCCGCCGCCTCGACCCGAAGGTCAACGATGCGTCGCTGATCGGGCGGTTGTTCGCGCAGTTTTTGTTCACCTGTGCCGATCAGCGGCAGGTCGATCTCGCGGCGCGACTCGAGGAGAAGTTGTTGAAATATCCGATCTGGCTGCTGCAAAATCTCGGCGACGCGGAGTCCGCGCGACTCTGCCGAGATGCTTTGAAGGAGGTAATCCGATGAAATATCACACACAGCCGGGCGTTTCGATCGCGAATATCGCCGGTGAGCACCTGTTGGTTGCCGCCGGTGAATCGCGCGGAAAGGTTCCGTACATCAAAAATATCAACAAAACAGGCGTTTGGTTTTGGGATCAAATGGTTGAAATGCATGATTTGAATGAAATTATCGAAGCTGCCGTAAAATTTTACGGTATAACCTCCGAGCAAGCCGAGACTGCGACGAGATCGTTTTTTGATTCCTTGCAAAAGGAAGGCTACATAATTATCGACGAAAATTAACAATTTTCAAGGAGGACATTATGAATTTCACAAAATTGCGCGATTTTATGGACGAAATGTCGGCGACACGCACGCCCGGATGCGCGGTGACGGTCTACTACAAGGGCGAAAAGGCGTTCGAATACGCCTGCGGTCTCAGCTCGATCGAGGAAGAGAAGCCGATGCGCGGCGACGAATTTTTCAACATTTACTCCTGCTCGAAGATATTGACGGTCACGGCGGCGTTGACTCTGCTCGAGCGCGGGATTTTTCTTCTGAACGATCCGCTGTCGGACTACATTCCCGAGTTTGGCAGGATGAAGGTTCGTCAGCCGGACGGGAGCTTGACCGATGCGACCCGAAGGATCACGGTCGGCGATCTTTTCACGATGACGGCGGGGCTGAATTACGACACGAATTCGCCGTCGATCCGTCGTGCGCGTGAGCTTGATCCCGAGATGCACACGGCGACGGTCGCGCGGACGAGCCGCTCTCGTTCGAGCCGGGGACGCGGTGGCAGTATTCGCTCTGCCACGATCTTCTTGAGGGTCTGGTGAGTGTGATCACGGGGAAGGCGTTCCGAGATTATGTGCGCGAGACGATTTTTGTCCCCCTTGACATGACCGAAACGGTTTATCACGCGACACCCGAGATGCTTTCGCGGACTGCCGAGCAATATCGTTTTGTTGCGAACGGTCAGGACGATTCGATGATGGATTTGGTGGAGCTGCAAAAATCGGGACGCGCGACCGAAGGCAAATTTGTGAATGTCGGCAAGCAAAGCAACGGATATATATTCGGAAGCGAGTACGACAGCGGCGGCGCGGGAATAACAACGACCTGCGGAGACTACGCGAAGCTGATCGCCGCCCTTGCGAACGGCGGAGTCGGGATCGGCGGAGAACGAATTTTGTCCACTCACACGGTCGAGCTCATGCGGACGAATCGTCTCAGCGCGGAGCTTCTGCCATACTACAACTGGCAGGCACTTGCGGGCTACGGCTACGGACTCGGTGTCAGAACGCACATTGACCGCGCAAAATCGGGTTCAAACGCCTCTCCGGGCGAATTCGGTTGGGGCGGTGCGGCGGGCGCATCGGCGTTCATCGACAGTGAGCTTCAGCTCGGAGCGTTTTTCGTTCAGCACACGCTGAACCCGCGCGAGGAATGGTATCAGCCGCGACTCAGAAATATACTTTACAGCTGTATATGATTATACAAACCGATTCAAAAACGAAGACCGCTCTGCCTAAACGGCAGGGCGGTCGATTTCTCGGTTCTTTTTTGTTATTTGAAAAAAGAAAAGAGACTTCAAAATGAAGTCTCTGGTGGGAGCGGGTGGATTCGGACCACCGAAGCTGAAAAGCAGCAGATTTACAGT
>CAYRKS010000251.1:0-2749 GCA_964424855.1 uncultured Lachnospiraceae bacterium | reverse complement strand
TACTGTATCTCCTTCATCTTAAAGCCGAGCTTTTCCTCGACCTTGCGGTTCCGGGTATAGATCGCGTCATCGAGCTTTTCGCCTGCCTGCTCCTCGATGTCAACGCGGAGGTTCGTGCTGCAATATTCATCGAAGTTCAAAACGCGGAAAACATAGTCCCCGTAGTTTACATCGGGATAATCATAGCCCGAGACTTCGGCTGTGGTCGAGTTGTTTGAGACGGTCGTTTCGCCGCCCGACTGCTCTGCGTTATCGCCGCAGGATACGATCGGAAGCGCGGTGAGGAGTGCAAGTAAAAGTGATGTCATGCGAAGCTTTTTGTTCATGGTGAACCTCCCTGCAAATCGATTGCATTATAATTTCGTTTCGGAACGGATGCAAGTCCTGCACGAGCTTTGCGGTCAAAATACACAACACAGCTTCGAGCTTGCATTGGAGGACTTGCATTCGGTGATCATTTGTAAAAAAATCTTAACTTATTATACCATGATTAGCTCGATTTGTCAAGGGGTAAAAGCAAAAAAGATGTTGTTTTTCGTTACGAAAATCGGGGGGGGGTAATAATTTTGTACAGAATGCTACTGATGTGTGATTTCGGTGACATGACGGAGCAGTGCAGAGATGCGGCGAAAAGGAGCTTACTTCGGCAAGGTACATAAATCGCAACCGATCCGAGCTGCGCGAGAAAAAAGCCGTCGGTGATATTTAGGGCAAACTCTTGATTTTCGTTGCGGAATATGGTATAATATAATCAGAAAAGAATGTGCGCGGCGGAGGTCTCAGCTTGTTTTGCCGAAGCGTTCGAAATTACTAACCTTGTAAGGACGGGGCAAAAAGCTTTCAGCTTGTATTTTGCGGCTCTTGACTGTGCAGTTGCCTTACAAAGACAAGAAAGGAATGGACTTAAAAATGAACGACAAAGAATTCACCGCGGGACTCGGTTCGACGATAAAAGCGGCTTTCAAGCGCGCGTTTTGGATAACCTTTATTTTTTTGCTGATAACGGTCGCGACTGTCGGCGATGTCAGCGGCGTGATAGCCGCGATATTCTGGGTCATGCTGCTCGCGAGCGGCTTCTGGGAGTTTACGCACGCGGTGACGCTCGAGGTCGAATCGGACGGCTTGAAGGTCACACGCGGCGGCAATTCGGATTTTTACAAATATGCTGTCTGGTATATCTCCTACACAAGCAAGACAACGATCGTCGCCGAAAACCGCAAGCTCGATGATCGCGAGGAGATAATCTGCCGCAATTTCAGCCGCTCGATGATGCTCAGACTTTCAAAGGAGATAAAGGATCAGCAGGACGAGTTTTTCGTTCGTCGCGCCATGCGTGAGAACGGCGAACAGATGACCATAGATGAGCTTGAAAAGCGCATAAACGAGGCACACGCCGATGCAAAGCATCTGTCAGCAAATCGCGCGGCACCGCTCAACAACGGCTCGGCTCAAAGCGATACGCGCTCCGCGTCGCAGAGAGCTGAGGCGGCAAAGCGCGCTTCGTCGGAGGCGGCTGCCAGAAACCCTTACGCCAAACGGAGCGGCGATACAAAGCCCGCCGAGCTTAAAACGCGCACTGTGTCAGAGTCGGTGGGATCGACCTCGACCGTTATAAAGACGATCGATCCGAACGGACTTTCGAAGGAGCGCGGTTCGGTCGATATTCCCGAGCCGCCGAGCATCGATAAGGTCGAGCTCACGGTCGAGGCACCGAAGCCGGATGATCTCCCGAGGGTCGAGGCGGTATCGCGGATCGATGTTACCGCGCGGACGATCGAATCTCCGGGCATAGCCGATCTTCCGAAGACGAGCAACTGGGATGAATTCGTCGCGAAAAAGCCGAAGCCCTCGGCGCACGAGCACGGCGAGGATTTTCACAAGAAGGTGTTTTATTATCCGCGCCGCGACGTTTCGGAGCGCGCCGAGCGCAGATTCACGCTGACACTGCTTTCGACGCTGGCGATCTCGATTGCGGTATTTCTTCTTTTGTACATAGTCGCGCCGCGATATGCTTTAGCCGAGGCACTGATGATTTTGGCGGTCTGTGCGGCTGTGATAGGCTTTACCGCCGCTTCTAACCGCGCAAAGCTTCACGGCATGGTCTCAAAGCTCGAGGTCACCGAGAATCATCTGGTGCTTGACAACACACGCTATCGTCTGCGCGAGCTTTCGAACAAGACGATGACCCCGCCCGAGCAGGCAAGCGGACGAAGGTTCATCAGATTTAATTATGAGGGCAAGACGATAGTCTGTCCGCTCGGACCGTGCGATAAGACCAAGCGCAGCTCGGACGAATATTTCGGACGCTATGAGGAGCTTTTCGAGGCACTCGGAGAGAAGGGCTTCAGACCATGCTTGTAAAACCGACACTGCTCAAGGCTTTTGTCTGCAAGGCATCGAAATGCCGTCACACCTGCTGTGCGGGCTGGGAGATATCGGTCGATCCCGATACCGCCGAGCTTTATGACGAGTTGCTTTCGGACGATGAACGCGAAAGGCTCGAGGTCACGCCCGAGGGGATACTCCTTTGCAAGGAGGGCGAACGCTGCGGCTTTCTGCGTTCCGACGGACTTTGCAGTCTGATAATTTCGCACGGAGAGGATATTCTCTGTGACATCTGCCGTGAGCATCCGAGATTTTATTCCTACAGTGAGGACGAGGACATATGCGAGGCGGGCGTGGGGCTTTGCTGCGAAAAAGCCGCAGAAATGTGGTTGGCTGAAGACCCGAGGTTCGTGATCAGCGGCTT
>CAYRKS010000250.1:0-2763 GCA_964424855.1 uncultured Lachnospiraceae bacterium | reverse complement strand
AGCGAATATACTCCGCTCATTGCCTTGTTGTAGGACTCGAGCGAGGGGGTCGCCGATGCCAAAAGCATGAGCGCATTGTTCTTCGCACAGCGGTACCGCGCGATGTCCCGCGCGTGATATTTCGGGTTCATGTCGGATTTGTAGGTATGCTCCTGCTCCTCGTCGATGACTATCATACCGAGATCGTCGAGCGGCGCGAAGACCGCCGAGCGTGTGCCGATCACCAGATCGACCTCGTGCGCGCGTATGCGCTTCCAGGCATCGAGCCGTTCGCCCTCCGAAAGCCCCGAATGTATTACCGCAACCCGCTCTCCGAAACAGCTGCAAAACAGCTCGACCGTCTGCCCGGTCAGCGATATCTCGGGTACGAGCATTATAACGCTCCGCCCCGAGGCGATGACCTCATCGATGACCGCCTTTATGACCCGAGTTTTTCCGCTTCCGGTCACGCCGTAAAGCAGCGCGGCACACGCCTTTTTCGACAGTGCCAGCTCCGAGAGCCTTTGCGCCGCCCTTGTCTGCTCGGATGAGAGCGGCTCGGGCTCAAGCTTTTTTCCCCGCCCCGCGTAGGGATTGCGGTAAAGCTCCTTTTCGCGCATCGAGATGATCCCCTTCGCGACGAGATTTTTCAGCGTCACCGAGGAAATACTCAGCTCCTTGAGCTCGGTTAGCGTCCTTTCGCCCACGGAAAGCGCATCGATCGTCCGCTTTTCCGCACTTCCGAGCCGACCGAACGGCTCTCCCGTGAGAGAATAAAAACGCTCGACCGGGTCGCGCCTCGCATGATACAGCGAAGCCATAATGCCCGAGGGCAAAATGGTCTGTACAGCTTCTCCGGTCGAGCAAAAGGTTCGTTCGCAAAGGAAATTACACACGCCGATAAGCTCCTCACTCAGCGAAAAACGATCGTCGGCAAGCGCGGCTATCGGCTTGAGCGAGGGATATTCCGAGCTGTCGGCAAGCCCGACGACAAGAGCCGTCCGCCTTTTTGAGCCTCCGAACCCGACTGCGGCGAGCGATCCGACCCTTATCCGATCGGAAAGCTCGGGCGGCACGAGATAGTCATAGACCCGATCCGCCGACGAAGGGAGCTCAAGTATCCTGACCCTTGCGACAGTGAAGCCGCCGTGCGGCTCAGTCGTCATTTATTATCGGTTCCTCGCGGAGATTTATCGTTGCGTCATTGATGCGGTAATCGCCCTGATAGAGACGGTTTATCGCATTCTTTACCGCCTTTTCGTCGCGGATGTCGCGCTTGATCATGGAAGCGAGCGACTTGTCGGTCTCCTTGTTCGCGATAAGCTTTTCGGCCTGCTCGCGCTGACGAACGTATTCATCGGTGACCATTCTTGCGCACTTCGCGGTTGCGGTGCAGAGAGTGTAACGGTTGTACTTGCCGTTCTGGGAAAGCTCTTCAACAGACGGATAGATCATTTTTTATACCTTAACCTTTCAATAAATAAATATTATGTAAATTTCTTGCATTTGATTTCAGTCGGCGCATTCACCGTAAAATACCTCGGCAAAGCCGGGATTTCGTGCGACCCTGAGCTGCTCCGCATCGATTATCGACATGACCTCGTTCACAGTGGCATCGAGCTTTCCGCTCTCGTTGATAACGAGATAATCATAGCACGGAAGCTTTGCAAGCTCGTAGCGCGAATTTTCGAGTCGAGTGCGGATGACCGCCTCGGGAACATCGTCTCCGCGTCCGCGAAGCCGCTTTTCGAGCGTGTCAAAGTCGGGCGGAACGATCATCATCAGCACCGCCTCGGGATATTGACGCTTTACATTCATCGCGCCGTGTACATCGATCTCGAGGATAATGCTTGTTCCCGCGTCGATACGCGCCATGACCTCCGACTTCGGAGTGCCGTAAAAATTCCCGCTGTACTCGTTGTACTCGAGAAAATCTCCCGCGTCAAGCTTTTCCTTGAATTTTTCTCGGGTCATGAAATAATAGCTCTGACCGTTCACCTCACCGGTGCGCGGAGAACGTGTCGTCGCCGATACCGAGAGCGCGATGTCGCTGCGCTGTGCGATGAGCCGCTTTACCAGCTCACCCTTTCCGCTCCCCGAAGGACCGGATATTACAAGCAGTATTCCCTGTTTCTTCATTGTTTATGAACATTCCTTTCTCGCTTTTTGGGGATCGTTTGGCATGACAAAGCCAAAATTACTGTTTGAAGTCGTTTTATTTTCAAATAAGTCTCGAGCCCCATAAGTCCCAAAGCATACGACCCTCAAATTCGTAAGCCTTGCTTATATGTCCTCGTCGTCCTCATCATCCTCGTCATCCTCATCGCTGAGCCGATTCGAGATAGTCTCCGACTGGAACGCCGAGAGGATTATATGCTCGCTGTCGGTTATTATAACCGCGCGGGTACGCTTTCCGCAGGTCACGTCGATAGCACGACCATCATCCTTCGCATCCTGTATAAGACGCTTGATCGGCGCACTGTCGGGACTTACGACCGCCACGACTCGCTCCGCCGCGACCATGTTTCCAAATCCGATATTTATGAATTTCATACTAAAAGCTCCCTCCGAGCATATGTATACGGAGGTTTTCCTTTCCGACGCACAAAGCCGCCGTTACTCGATGTTCTGTATCTGCTCGCGTATCTTTTCAAGCTCGCTCTTCGCCTCGACCACCAGAGCCGCTATCTCCGCATCCGAAGCCTTAGAGCCTATCGTGTTGGTCTCGCGATTGATCTCCTGAAGGAGAAAATCGAGCTTGCGTCCGACCGGCTCATTCGCCTC
>CAYRKS010000249.1:0-2788 GCA_964424855.1 uncultured Lachnospiraceae bacterium | reverse complement strand
ATTCGGCGCGGCTGAGCAGTCGGCAGAGAAGGCTGTAATGACCGTGAATGTCACTTGTGACAAGTATTCGCCGTCCGCTTTGAAGCTCGCGCCTGATGTATTTGGTCTTGAACTTCATTTTCATTTGCCCGAGAGATAGTTCAGCGGTGAATCCGGACCTGTACTCGTCCAGGTGTCGGAAAAGCTGCGAAGCTGCTGTCTGAGCTGCGAATAGCCGTAGCCCGGCTTTAATGAATAGCCGTTGTCGGTCATTCCCGAGATCAGCTCGTCGAGTGCCAATGTAAATTCGAGCATGAATTTATGATCGTTTTCGGAGAGCTTTCCGTCAAAGAGAAGGCTTTCGACATCATAGCCGTTTATCGTGCGGCTGAGCTTTCCGCCGAAAAGGCTCGAAAGGAAGCTGAAGCCGCTGCCCTCGGGTATACCGAGATCATCGTCGTAAAGCTCCTCGGCACAGCGCATTGCCGTGTCGATGCGCATGAGTGCGCCCGGAACCGCGCTGATAACACCCGGCTCGTCGATCGTTTCATACTGCGGAAGGTTGAGACTTATCGTCTGAAGCGATTCGAATATCTCCTCGGCGCATTTTTCCTTTACCTCGGAGAGCTTGCGATTCGAATCTATGAGAAAAACGAACATCAGTCCGACTATTATTACAAGTGCGACGATGCTGCCGATAAGCAGTCTGCTTTGTTTGCCGGTCGGATTTATGGCTTTTGCTTGCTTTGACATATTGAAGTTGACCCTTCGGCTTTTTTCAAAAAAGCCGTCCTTTCGTTGATTTTGCTTTTGAAGCAGAGCTATATGAGGCGAAGCTCCTTTGCCGCGCGCTCCCAATATTCCTCGGGAAGCACCGAGCTTCCGTCAAACCGCTCGGAGGCGGCGATCCTCCATGCCAGTGCGACACAGCGCGCCGCGTTGTCGCGTTCCTCGTACATATCGCGGATGATGCACTTAGCCCAGACCCCCGACTTTGCGGCGAGACCGCTTTTATAAAATTCGCGCTCCATCTTCCGCTTGTCGTAATCGACGATGTAGGTGCGGTAACGCCATGCTCCGCCTTTCGGCTCGAGCATGAGGAATTTCGCGCCCGGGTTCACATCGTGGGGAAGACCGATGCTTGGGCAAAAGATGAGCCGCTTTCCGTGTCCCTCGGCAACTCCGGCACGGTGCGTGTGACCGCAGAGAAGCACCTTTCCGGCGACTTCCTCAAGGTAGTGGTCTATCAGTGCGGGGCGGTTCATTATCCACTCCTTGGTGGCTCTGGGAGAGCCGTGGCAGGCGGTTATCGGCGGCACACCCTCAAAGCCCAGCTCACGATCGGGAAATATGTCTATGTGCGAGGGCATTGCCTGAAAGCGGTCGAGATCACAGGGCGCGAGATTTTCAAAGGTGTAGAGAAGTGAGCCGCTGCTCGAGGAGTGCCGCCATCCGTCGTCGGGGTTTTCGCGGTGTCGGAGCATATAGTCCTCACGGTTTCCGCGCACGAACCAGCAGGGAAACTCTGCGCGGCATTCGTCAAGGAGATATAGGGTTTTCTGCGGATATGGGAAATCGGTCAGATAATCGCCGAGAAATATCATCCCGTCGGGCTTTAGACGGTCGATCATACAAAGCGCGTTTTCAAGTGCCATGTAGTTTGAATGTATGTCAGAAATAACAGCTATTTGCATATGATCCTCTTTCCCCGGCGTGCGGTCGTTTTCAAAAGTGTGATTGTCGGTCCGAAACTGTCTTGATGTCACAGTCAACCATATATATTATATAATTATTTCCGCCGTCTGTCAATGGTATTTTTGCTCATCAAAAAAATATTTACGAATTTGTTGATTCCTATTGACATTTCGGAGAAAATGTGGTAGAATATGCACAGCCGATGCTTCACCTAAAGAGGCGGTATTTCGGCGAATATAAAATCTGTCCTTGCAAAAAATTTCGACCGAGGCTCGAGATTTTTCGAAAGCAAGCCAAGCTCCCACGGGAGCGGGAAGGAATGGTAATAACAATGGAAAAAATCAAAGTTGTTCAGATCGCCTGCGGAGGACGCGCAGGTGCGCATTTTCAGAAGCTTTCAAGCTTTGACGATGTTGAGATCGTAGGCTTTTGCGATCTCATTCCCGAGCGTGCAAAGGCAAGAGCCGAGGCTTACGGCTCTGGTGCCTGCTACACCGATTACCTCAAGATGCTCGACGAGACAAACCCCGATGCCGCTTTTATCGCGGTAACTCCCGATCAGCACGGTGAGATCGAGTTTGAGCTTATAAAGCGCAAGATCCCGTTTCTTGTTGAAAAGCCGATGGCTCTCGAGCTTTCGCTTGCGGAAAAGATCTGCGAGGAGGCTGACCGTGCCGGTCTGATCACCGCGTGCGGCTTCCAGGATCGTTATCAGAGCCTCACCGACATAATGAAGGCGTACATAAAGGACAAGAAGGTCGGTCTGGTATCGGGCGGCTGGCTCGGCGGCATTCCCGGCGTTGAATGGTGGCGCACCTTTGAGACCTCGGGCGGTCAGATCGTTGAGCAGAACATTCACCTCTTTGACCAGCTCCGTTGGCTCTTCGGCGAACCGACAAATGTATTCTGCGACTCGGGCAACGGCATAGTCTGCCCGCAGGAATACGGCGTTCCGGGCTACAATGTCGATGATTTCTCGTCCGCAACGATGAAGTTCAGAAACGGCGTTGTCGCAAACCTCTTTACCGCCTGCTATTTCCGTCCCGGCTCCAAGACAAACAGCGGCATGACCGTTTACGGCAAGGATTTCACCGTTGAGTACAATCTTCGCCAT
>CAYRKS010000248.1:0-2841 GCA_964424855.1 uncultured Lachnospiraceae bacterium | reverse complement strand
ACTGGATCGTCTGAACACCGCGGTTGATCTCGTCGCGAAGTCTGCGCTCGACCACGTCGGTTATCTGTTGATCGTCCATCCCGATGTGAAGCTCATTGTTCTCGGCGATAACATTTCTGCGTATCTTCTCGCGGCTGACCTGAACGAAGGGCGCGAGATGTGCCAGCGAGATCGACTGTCCGCCGTACTGATTCGAGGCGACCTGCGCGATTATCTGAGTAGCGATGTTGCAGGCGGTCGAAAAGCTGTGCGGACGCTCGAGCATCGTACCGGTCACGACCGTTCCGTTCTGAAGCATATCCTCGAGATTCACAAGGTCGCAGTTGTGCATATGCTGAGCATAATAGTCGCTGTCGTGGAAGTGGATTATTCCCTCCTCGTGCGCTCTCACAATGTCCTTGGGAAGGAGAAGGCGATTGGTGATATCGCGGGAGACCTCGCCCGCCATATAGTCGCGCTGAGTGGAATTGATGACAGGGTTCTTGTTGGAATTTTCCTGCTTTGCCTCCTCGTTGTTGCACTCGATCAGCGAGAGTATCTTGTCATCGGTAGTGTTCGACTGACGGATGAGATTGCGCGTGTAACGGTAGGTTATGTAATTCTTGGCGACCTCAAAGGCTCCGTGCGCCATTATTTGATGCTCGACGAGATCCTGGACCTCCTCGACCGACGGAGAGCGTCCGAGCTGCTCACAGGCGAGAACGACGCTCTCGGCAATGCGGTCGATCTGATTTCCGGTCATGCGGATCGCTTCATCAACAGAGGTATTGGCTTTGGATATGGCATTTATTATCTTTTCGACTTCAAATTCGGCCTCGGAACCGTTTCGCTTTATTATTTTCATTCCTGCTGCTCCTCTTTACGATTTTATATTCTTTGATAATATATCTGCTCATACGCGGTCGGCAAATACAAGCAGATAAGTAGGTTATTAGTAGTGCTGATACTATATATAGTATCTCTCGCCTATAAATGATACCATATTTAGGCGTAAAAGTCAAGGGGGTAGCGCATTTTTCTTACGTTCCGACAGATTTTTCAGCGTTGTAAACAAACTTTCACATTAAATTTCGGCATACATAGTTTTCGAAAAGACTTGACTTGTTAATAAGTATCTGCTATAATATATACATCGAACAACAGGACTGCCCGATCTCGGCTCAAACGCTGTCGGTGCAGTCTGTTTTACATAAGAGGAGTAAGCATAATGTTTTTAGGCGGACTTGATGTCGGCTCGAGCGGCTGCAAGCTGACGGTATACGACGATCGCGGTCGCTTTATCGAAAGTCATTACGAGCCATATGAATCCAACCACACATATTCGGAGCATACTATCGACTTCGGGGTTATCGCTCCGGCGGTCGAGAGAGTCGTTTCGCTGACCGAAAGCAAGCTCGAAGCCCTCGGAGTCACCACCTTCGGCGAATCCTTCGCACTGCTCGACGAGAATGACAACATATTGAACGCTTCTCTGCTCTACAACGATCACCGAGGTGAGGAGGAATGCCTCGCCTTCGATCGAAAGCGGACGATAAGCATCGCCGGCACTGCTCCCGCACCGCTTTATACCCTTCCAAAGCTCAAATGGTTCGCAAAAAACCGTCCCGAGCTTGTCGAAAAGGCAGCAAAGGTCTGCATAATCTCGGATTTTATAATATATCTCCTCACCGGTGAGCGTGCGCTCAACTATTCCGCCGCCGCTCGAACGATGGGCTTCGATGTCCGCAAAAAATGCTGGGACAAGGAGCTTTTCGACTGTGCGGGGATCGATATGAGCCTTCTTCCGCCGCTCGTTCCCGACGGAACGATAGTCGGTGTCTCGAATAAATTCGGATTAAGGAACACAAAGATAATCTCGTCCATGCACGATCAGAACGCCGCGGCTCTCGGTGCGGGCGCACTAGACCCGGGAGACTGCGTTGACGGTAGCGGAAGCGTCGAATGCCTCACTCCGATAGTCGAGACTCTGCCCGAGGCAAAAGAGGTCTACGAGGCGGGAATCGCCTTCATGCCGTACCTCGATATATACGAGGGAGTCGCAATGTCCTATACCGGAGGAACCGCGGCAAAATGGTTCCGCGACAATTTCGCGCCCGGAGAAAGCTATAAGGAGCTTGACCGAGCGATTGGAACCGAGCCGGGAAAGCTTCTGCTCATGCCCCACCTCGCGGGTGCCGCAACGCCCTACATGGACGCTTCGTCGCGCGGAATGCTTTACGGCTTAACTCTCGGGACGACCAAATTCGACCTCTACCGCGCCGTTTTGGAGGGCGTGGCATACGAAATGCGAGTGAATCTCGAGCTTCTCAAGAAATGCGGCATCTCGCCGAGCCGTCTCCTTGCTACAGGCGGAGGCTCCAAGAGCCGCGTCTGGACTCAGATAAAGTCGGATATCACCGGACTCCCGATAAGCATCGCAGACGCTCCCGAGGTCGGCGCGCTCGGACTCGTAATGTCCGCGGCAAAATCGCTCGGACTGGTCTCGAGCCTTCGCGAGGCAAAGGAGCTTTTCACCAAGGAAGGCGAGGTTCTCCTGCCCGACCCGAAGCGTCATGAAATCTACAACGAACGCTTCGAGCAGTACAAGAATATGTATTCAGCCTCAAAGCAGCTCTGAAATACCGACCGGACATCACAGTATGTCCGGTCTTTTATAAAATATAAAAGAAAAAATCTCGGACGGAAACCGTCCGAGATTTTAATATTAAGCTGAAATTCCGAAATTAGATCTCGGGGATCTCGACCTTAACCTCTTCGCCCTTAAGAGCGGACTTGCAGATGTGGTCAAGAATAGCCTGGTTGTAGATGATCTGGCTCGAGGGAACCGGAGCAGCAGTGTTA
>CAYRKS010000247.1:0-2852 GCA_964424855.1 uncultured Lachnospiraceae bacterium | reverse complement strand
GCTTGAGGATTTTGCAAGGCTGTCCGATGCGCTCGGCGAGGGCTGATCAGCCGAACGAATAACACATTAAAAAGTCGAGGGTAACGCCTTCGGCTTTTTTCAATGAGATACTGTATTCGACCGCCTCACCGTCATCGTTTTTCGGTCGTCTGACCCTCGAGCTGTGCGACCCATTCGCGCGGTGAGCAGCCCGCAAGCTCGCGAAATATACGATGAAAATGCTCGTCCGAATTATAGCCGACCGAGCGTCCGACCTCGGAAATGCTGTCAAAATCGCCCGCGAGGAGCTTTTTCGCCTCGGATATCCGCACTTCATTCAGAAGTGTGCTGAAGGTAGAGCCGGTGTATTTCGCGACCATTCGGCAGAGATAATTCTTCGAATAGCCGAAATGCTTCGCCGCCGCTTCGAGCGAGGTGTCGCGAAAGCTCTCGTGCAGATAGGCGTATATCCGCGCCGAGCCGCCGTCCTGCTTTTTGCTGTCGAAGCGGGTCTCGGCGTTTTTCATATGGTCGCGGACGAGTCGGCAGAAAAGCTCGGTCAGCTTTGACTCGCTTATTATATCGAAATAGGAACGGTGGGTCATCAGCTCGAGATATAGCATGAGCATCAGGCGTTTTATCTCGGGATCGCCTCCGGTGCGAAAATTTATGTATGCGTTCTTACCGCCGCGTATCGCGCTCTTGAAAAAGCCCGAAAGGATATCGTCCTTTGCCAGCCAAGAGAAAAACGTTCGCTCGAAGGTGGACTTTCGTATATAGAGCTTTATGAAAATGCAGTTGTCCTCAAAGGCGCAGAGATAGTGCGGAGTCTCGGGTGCCAAAAGATTAAAATCTCCCGAGCGCATCGAAACTACCGCGCAGCTACGGCTGCTTTTTTCATCGTGCGAAAGGGCTGTGGACCTTTGTGTTGTATTTGACTCGGATCGATCGACGACGATATGCCCATTGCCCGAATAGCAGTAATTTATCTGAAAAAAATCGTGCGAATGCAGCTCATGGCGGTCATAGCGGAAATGGCGCGCGGTCGAGATATTGGAATCGACAAACTGGAAATTAAAGCGATATTTCTCGTAAAAATAATTTGCAAAGCCCCAGAAATCATCGGTCTCGCCGCAGCGGTAGAGCCGCTTGAAAAACTCCTCGATCGGCAAAAGCCGAGCAAGATATTCCTCGACATCCTCGGGTGAGGACAGACCGAGCCTCTGCTGATTTGCCTCATGCTCATTTCGAAGTCGGGTAAATTCCTCTTTCAGTTCGTTCATATGTCTGATCATCTCCTTTTTATAATTATATCACATCTTATCTTTATTGTCAAGCAGGATAATATAAATCAATTTCCGGGCAATCCGCGTCATTGACATTTTAAGCCTCACATGGTATAATATATACAGTTAATGAAGCCGATGACCGCGGCATTTCGGCTTCGCTCGAAAAATAATCACATTTCGCATCGAACAAAGGAGAAATATCATGAGGAAAATTACCAAGCTTATCGGAACGACGATAATAGCATCAGCCCTTCTGGCTTGCAGCGCATCGGCAGCAATCGGTGATATCAAGGTCAAGACCGGCGGAGTAAATGTCGCGCCCGTAATGGACGGAAAGATATCGGTCGAGGAATACGGAAACTGCACTCCGCTCGTTCTCGACGGCTCGGGTACCAATACCGAGGGAACCTGGGCGGGTACAAGCTGGCTCACCGAGAAATTCACGATCTACACCGCCTGGGACGCTGACAACCTCTATCTCGGCTTCACGGTCGAGGGCGACACCACAAACAACCAGGTCGCAAGAGGCGAGGGCGGCTTCGGAAAGAGCGACACGATCCAGATCGGCTTCAACCCCGGCGCGATCGTAAAGGGTCAGCATCCGCTCATCTACTCGATACACATGGATGACGGCGACTGCTACATCGATGCGGACGCATATCAGTCCGAAAAGGACGGCGAACAGTCGGTAAATAACTACAAGGGCTTTAAGGCTTTCTGCACCAAGTACAGCGCGGACGGCATAAACTACACCTTCGAAACGGCTATCCCGTGGGATCAGCTCTGCGTCAAGGGCGCGGGACGCTCGGGTGAAGGCGCGAAGGTATTCGACATGACCGGTGAGCTTTCGAAGATCGGCGCAGGCTATGAGCTCCCCTTCATCTTTATCTACACCGACGTTGACTCGAACGGCAAGCCGGTATACATCCGTACCGACGCGACCACCGGCGCAAAGTGGGTCGCAGAGGAAATGGGCTCGATAGTTCTTCAGCTCCAGGCAGCTCCCAAGGTAAGCTCGGCAGCTCAGACCGCCGACACCTCGGCTCTCATCCTTCTCGCTTCGCTCGCATCGGCAGGCGCGGTACTCGCTCTCAAGAAGAGAAAGTGAGCCTTCTAAATTTGTAAGATCTTTTTCATAAAATGCAATTCCTTTTCACCCTCCCCTATGTCGGGGAGGGCTTTTGCGTTAAAATCTCGATTCCGGGTCAAAAACGCAGGATTTTTGAGTCGATTATTCAGCAGTGACGAAAAAAATCCAAAAAATAAGATTTTTAACAAATATTACTCGACCATGACACAATTATGTGGTATACTATTTGCAGGATTTGAATTTAAGTCTTGCAAAAATCGTAAAATGTACGCTATATTAACAAAGTGTAAAAAGCGCAGAAAATTGCAAAAACCCCTTGCCAAATCCCAAAAAATATAGTATAATTATAGTGGCGAAGGTTTGGATCAATCGATGGCTCAAAGCAGCACCGCTTGCTTCGGACAACCGCCCAAAAATCAGTCAACCAAAATTTTTTATTAAGATACAGGAGAAACATCATGGCAATCACCAATAACAAGTTTGTCAACGCATGG
>CAYRKS010000246.1:0-2865 GCA_964424855.1 uncultured Lachnospiraceae bacterium | reverse complement strand
GTTGTAAACGAGCGCGGAAAGTTCATTCTTAACCTTCTCCCCTCGGGAATCCTTCGTCCCGACGTTGTGAACGTCATGGGCAACGGAATGGTTATCGACCTTGAGCATCTTTACAATGAGGTATCGAGACTTCGCGAGGCAGGCATCGTTATCACCCCCGATAACCTCAAGATAAGCGACCGCGCCTGCATCACCATGCCTTATCATGTCCGCTTTGACTGCCTCGAGGAGGAGCGTCTTGCAGATAAGAAGTACGGCTCGACCCGTCGCGGTATCGCACCGGTCTACGGCGACAAGTACAAGAAGAAGGCTATCCGCACCGGAGACCTTTTCTATCCCGAAAAGCTCAAGGAGCATCTCAAGGATCTCGTCGAATACAACAACCTCCTCGTCACCGGCGTTTATCACGCAGAGCCGATCAAGTATGAGGAAATGTTCGCATGGCTCGAAAAGTACGGCGGATATTTCAAGGATTACATCGTCGATACCGGCGTTTATCTGACCGAACAGCTCGAAAAGGGCAAGAGCGTTATGTTCGAGGCTCAGCTCGGCGCACTCCGCGACATCGACTTCGGAATTTATCCCTACACCTCGTCTTCCTCGACGATCGCTTCCTACGGTCCGATCGGCGCGGGAATCCCCGGTGTAAAGCTCGATCTCACGATCGGTATAATGAAGGCATACTCCTCCTGTGTCGGTGAGGGTCCCTTCACCGTCGAAATGTTCGGCGAGGAGGCAGAGGCTCTTCGTGCGGCGGGCGGCGAGTACGGCGCAGCTACCGGAAGACCGAGAAGAGTCGGTGCATTCGACGTTGTTGCTTCGAAGTACGGCGTAAGAGTTCAGGGCGCGGATGAGATCGCTTTCACCAAGCTCGACATCCTCTCCTATCTCGACAAGATCCCGGTCTGCGTTGCATATGATATCAACGGCAAGCAGACCACCAACTTCCCGGTCGGCGAGGCTCTCAACGAGGCAAAGCCGGTGTTCGAATATCTCCCCGGCTGGAAGTGCGACGTTTCGGGCTGCCGCAAGGTATCCGATCTTCCCAAGGAAGCTCTCGATTACATAAAGTACTGCGAGAAGGCAGTCGGCTGCAAGATCCGCTATGTCTCGGTCGGTGCAGAGCGCGAAGCTTACATCGATATGGACGCTGAATAATAATAAACTCGGGCTGCCGCTTTTTGCGGCAGCCCATTGAGTGTTTTGGCGGTCGTTACCGCAATATTTGAATTAGGAGACTGTTATACGACAATATGACAAAGACTGTTGATAAATTTCTGAAATACCTTCCCGGTGCCGCGCTTGCGCTTGTCATCGCGGCTGTGGCAAAGCTGCTCGAAATGCTCGAGGCTAAGGCGGGCTTTCAGGTCATCGGAGCGTCGGTTATCGCGCTGTTTATCGGAATGATCGTAAATTCCTTCAAAAAGCCGAGCGAGCTCACCGCTCCCGGCATCAAATTCACCTCAAAAAAGATACTTAAATTCGCGATAATTCTTCTCGGCGCGAGTCTGAATATTTCGACCGTTCTCACGGTCGGACGCTATTCGCTCGTCGTAATGCTCTTTACTCTTGCGACCTGCTTCGGACTCGGCGCACTTATCGGACACGCGCTCGGTCTCAACTGGAAGACGAGCAGTCTAATAAACGCAGGAACGGGTATCTGCGGCGGCTCGGCTATCGCCGCCATCGCTCCGGTAATCGAAGCGACCGATATGGATATCGCATACGGTATCTCGGCGACCTTCCTCTTTGACACGATAATGGTCGTTGTGTTCCCGCTGCTCGGAAAATGGATGGGACTCTCGGATGCCGCGTTCGGACTCTGGGCAGGAACGGCGGTAAACGACACCTCGAGCGTTGTCGCTACGGGCTATGCCTTCAGCGAGGCTGCCGGTGACTTTGCAACGATGGTAAAGCTCACCCGCACGCTGTCGATAATTCCCGCGGTTCTGGTATTTGCCGCGATAAATCTGCACCTCAAGAAAAAGGAGCAGAAGGAGGGAAGCGGTGTCAAGGTCAGCATAAAGAAGATTTTCCCGTGGTTCATCCTCGGATTTCTCGCAATGTCGCTGCTCACATCTATCGGACTCATACCTACCGCTCTTGCCTCGGTGCTTAAGAATGTCAGCAAGTTTCTGATGGTCGCGGCTCTTGCGGCTATCGGACTCAATACCGATTTTAAGAAGCTGTGCAAATCCGGCGCAAAGCCGATGCTTCACGGCTTTATCGTATCGCTTTTGGTAGTATTGGTGGCTATCGGAGTCGAATATATGATCGGCATTGCGCCGAACGGCACTATCTGAAAAATATCTTAAAAAGGCTTCAAAAGCGAAGCGGAAGGGAAGGGGCATACAATGACAAGACTGATATTTGTTCGCCACGGACAGAGCATCGGAAATTTGAACGGACGCTATCTCGGAAATTATGACGGTGAGCTCACTGAGCTCGGGCGTGAGCAGGCGAGACGCGCGGCGGATTTTCTGAAAAATGAGAAAATTGATTTTGCATATGCCAGCGACCTTTCGCGTGCATATGAGACCGGAGCGATAATCGCAGAGCCGCACGGTCTTATCCCGATAAAGGACAAGCGACTTCGCGAGATATTCGCCGGAAAATGGGAAAATGTCGAGTTCACGCGGATCGCGGAGCTTTATCCCGAGGAGTGGAGCGTTTGGCAAAATGATGCCTTCAATTCGCGCCCGACCGACGGAGAATCGGTAATGGAGCTTATGGAGCGCGTTACGAAAGCCGTTTGGCAGATAGCCGCCGAAAACGACGGTAAGACTGTACTCGTTGCGACTCATGCAACTCCGATACGCGCACTTATGCGCGAATGGGGCGAGCTTAACGCTCTGCCGAACGGTC
>CAYRKS010000245.1:1374-2885 GCA_964424855.1 uncultured Lachnospiraceae bacterium | reverse complement strand
CCGCGCCGGTGACGAGCAGAGCAACATAGTCGCCGTTTGCGTAGACCTTAGCCGCGCGGGTCTTTTCCACATTCTGCGGATACTGCGCCGCGAGGTTGAAATCGAACTCGAGATAGTCTTTGAAGGCGGCTTCGACATCCGAAGCGTGACCTTCGGAAGCCTTTACGAGGACGAAGCGGTCGTTGTGACCGTCGCTGATCTGCGCCATTTCGGCGAAGAATTCCTCGGTCCATTCGGCTTTTACGCCGAACATTGCATCGAGAACATCGGCATCTATCGTCAGATCGCCGAAATAATCGTCTCCGAGACCGTCGCGAACTGCCTTTCCGATGTCGGCGAGAGAGGAAAACTGCTTGGTCTCAAGCTGCTGCTGCTCGTCTCCGCAGGAGATGAGCGAAACGGTCGAGAAGGAAGCGGCGGCTAAAAGTATCGCCGAGAGAATTATCGTGAGCTTTTTGTTCATTTGATGTACCCCTTAATATTTGTTTACGATATCGTGCATTTCGGAGAGCTTTTTCTCCATGTCGAGCAGGAGCGTTATCTGTGCGCGGCTGCGGACGAGATTGTGCTTCGGATAGTCGATCTTGAAATAGGTGTCGCCGTTGAGATAATCACCGAGGAAGCGCATCGTCTGCTCGTAGGTGAGGAGCATCGCGCCCTCGGGAAGGAGCGAACGCTCGCATTCGTTGAGCGCGCCGTCGGTTCCGTCGAGGAAGCCGTGCGTGAATTCGTCGAAAAGCTCGAGCTTCAGCGATATCTTCGAGGTGTCGGGCTCATCCTCGGCTGCGGTCGAGGCTCCGAAGCGGATCGCATCTCCGAAATCATAGAGCACCGAGCCGGGCATTACCGTGTCGAGGTCGATGACACAGAGGCCCTCGTCAGTCTTTTCGTCCATAAGGATGTTGTTGAGCTTGGTGTCGTTGTGAGTTACGCGGAGCGGCATTTTGCCCGAGGCGATGGCATCGGTCGCGACGTGAGCGAGACTCTCGCGCGCCATGATCAGCTCGATCATGTCCTTCGCCTCCTCGAGGCGGTCGGGATATTTGCAGTTATTCACCGCGTTCACGAAATCATTGAAGCGGCTCGGCGTGTTGTGGAAGTTCGGGATGGTCTCGGCGAGGGTCTCTGCCGGGTAATCGGACAGGAGCGACTGGAAATGTCCGAACGCCTTTCCCGCCTTGTAAAAGAGACCGGGCTTGGTTATCGACTGGTAGGAGATCGCATCGATGTAGAGATACATTCTCCAATATTTTCCGTCATCGTCGAGGAAATAGTGCATACCGTCGCGGGTGTCGATGAAATTCATCGTTTCGCGGAGCGGATCGGCGGAGGGCGGGAGCTTTCTTCTCAGATGCTCGCAGACTCCGGTTATGTTGTTCATCAGCGCGTCGGGGTCGCGGAAGACGTTGACGTTGATGTTCTGGAGGATATAACGCTGTCCGCCGACGCGAACGCGATAGGTGCGGTTGATGTTTCCGGCGGTGAGCTGCTTGATCTCGTCAGGCTCTCCG
>CAYRKS010000245.1:0-1339 GCA_964424855.1 uncultured Lachnospiraceae bacterium | reverse complement strand
ACGCCGAGATTGCGACGGTCAGCAGCGGCTTTCCGAAATACGCCGTCACGACCGCGACGATGAAGCCTATCGCCGCCGAGATAATGCTTGCCGTCGAATAAAATATCGCCGGTATAGTCATCGCCGACAAAACGGCATAGGGAACGTAATAGATGAACGATTGAATGAAGCTCGAGGTGATCTTTCCCTTGACAAGGGTGAGCGGGATCATTCGGATGAGGTAGGTCACGCCCGCCATTACGAGTATGTAGAGTAGGATTTTGATGTCAGTCATAATTGTCCTCCGTGGCTTCTGCCGAGGGAACGGGGAAGAGTATCGCGCCGACCGCTGCGGCAACGAGCGTGCAGATGATTATCGCAAAGCCGTCCGAGATGAACGAGAATATCGGCACGAATTTGAACAGACAGGAAAGTCCGACCGAAATCCCGATGACCGCGAGAAGACGCGGATGCTTTTTCGCGGGCGGAACGACGATCGCAACGAACATTCCGTAGAGCGCGATGCCGAGCGCATTGCTCAATATCTCTGGGAGAAGGCTTCCGGCGAGTGCGCCGAGTGCCGTTCCCGATGCCCAGCCGACATAGGGCGCGGTGATCAGTCCGTACATATATATCGGGTTCAGCTCGCCCTCCTTTGCGACCGCAAGCGCGAATATCTCATCGGTGACTCCGAAGGATACCGCGAGACGGTGGAAGAGGTTGAACTCCTTGTCGAGCTTTTGCGACAGCGACAGGCTCATGAGCGCGTAGCGCAGGTTTATGACCAGCTGAGTCAATGCCATTTCGGCGAAGGAGCCGCCCGCATGGATTATTCCGATGCCGGCGAGCTGTCCGGCGGAGGTCAGGTTGGTCATCGAGATCAGCAGCGTGTAGCCGAAGGGGATACCGTAGCTTGCCGCCATGATCCCGAAGGTGAAGGACACCGAGAGGTATCCGAGACCGATCGGTATGCCGTCACGAAGTCCGACGACATAGTTTTTTGATTTTGTTGACATAGCTTCTTAAATTTCTTTCCATACTTTCTTTCTTTTTCGCAAAAGAGCCGAGTCGGACGCATAAAGGCAAAGCCCGATCGAGCTTTTTACAAGAATATTATACCACATATCCCGCGAAAATGCAACCTTTTTGAAAAATAAAATAAAATTTACGAAAAAGTATTTACAAATCGGAAAATGTGTGGTATAATATATCTGTATGAATACCGGAGACAAAGTTTTCGGATCTCACCGACCGCTTGCCTTGTCTTTCGGGATAGTATAAATTTATTTATTTGAAAGGTGAAACACCATGATTGAGAAGGAACTCAAGCAGCAGATCATTGCTGAGAACAAGCTCAGCG
>CAYRKS010000244.1:0-2907 GCA_964424855.1 uncultured Lachnospiraceae bacterium | reverse complement strand
GCAGCCCTTGCAAAGGTCTTCGCTGAATGTTACCTTGTTCATTTTATACCTCCGTTTGATTTTCTTTTTGATTATAACAAAGTCGTTTTATGATCAACTGCGCCGCGGCGTATGCCGTCGGCGCGATGAATCCGTTTTTTGCCTTGCGGTCTTCGTTAAAACGCCGACCGACTTAAAGGTACATATGCTTAGTTGCATCGGATATCGGGAAAATATCTTTGATATCGAGCTTTTTCGCATTCTCGGCAAGAGCCGCCGTGCAGATGAGCGGAGCACCGGAAAGCTCGGAGAGCTTTTTAGCCGGCTCAAGCGAGCTTAGGATGGTATCGGTATCGGTCTCACTTCCGAGATTGGAGGTGTTCACGATGCCGGTGACCTTAAGGCGCGAGCATTCCTCGACCTCGCGCAGAGAATCGAGTGTGTCCTCGGGTGTTTCGGTGAGCGGACGGTAGAAGTTTACGCAGTATAGCATATCATAGCCGTACCGATCGAAGAAGCCGCGATACATTCCGAGCGCGACCGCGCCGTTGTCTCCGCCGACATCGATTATGGTCAGACGCTCCGGCTCACGCTCGTAAACCTCCAGCGCACCGTATATCTCGGGCGGAAGCGTCGGTATATCGACATTGGTATTTGCAAAATCGGGTACTATGCAGCGGATACCGAGGGCTTCGAGCTCGGTTTTGTTGTCCGCCGCGCGGAAATAGGGGTTGACGATATCGAGATCGATGAGTGTAACCTCACGACCGCTTTTTTTGGCATCTATCGCGAGATTGACCGCAAAATTTGTTTTGCCCGCACCGAAATGTCCGGTGACGATGACGATCCCCCGCAAAGTCTTCAGTTTATTTGACATAGTTATTTTTTCTCCCATTTTAATCGGGTAACATATATTATACCACAAAACCGCGATAAAATAAAGAGTATTTTTTTAAGATTTACAAGAAATTTTTTATCGTGATATTGTACATATTTTACATTGGCGCGGTCGAGTATTTTTCCTGAAAGTTTTCAAAATATATTTGAAATTCGGCGCGATTTGTGGTACAATATATCTATAGAGTTTTTTGCGGCGTTTTTGCCCTCAAAAATCGCACTTATTTTGTAAAGGATGCAGACGATATGGAGAATATAAGAACCATAATTGACTATATCTGGAATATCCTCCGAGATATGGGAATAATCGACTTTATAGACATCGCCATAGTTGCGATATTGTTCTACTATATCTACAAGTTCATACGTGAACGCCGCGCGGGAAAGCTCGCCGCCGGATTACTTATTTTACTCGCGCTGCTGCTGTTTTCAAATCTTTTGAATATGCACGCGATGCAGTTCCTGCTTCAAAATGTTTTCCAGGTCGGAATGATCGCGGTGATCGTCGTTTTCCAGCCCGAGCTTCGCTCCGCACTCGAAAAGATGGGCTCGGAGCCCTTGCGCGGTCTCAGATCGATCGGTGAATCAAAATCGAGCGAGCGTACACAGACGCTTGTGATGATCAGCGAGGTGACCGAGGCGGTATGCGATATGTCGCTCGACAAGACCGGTGCGCTGATCGTCATAGAGCGCACGACAAAGCTCGGTGACATAGTAAAATCCGGCACGATAATAAACGCAAATCCTACGACCTTCCTCATTCGGAATATCTTCTTCAATAAGGCACCGCTCCATGACGGCGCGATGATAATCCGCGAGGGACGGCTCTATGCCGCGGGCTGCTTTCTCCCGCTATCGACCAACACCGATATAATCAAGGATCTCGGCACACGCCACCGTGCCGCGATCGGAATGAGCGAGAACAGCGATGCGGTGATAGTTGTCGTAAGTGAGGAGACCGGAACGATCTCGGTCGCGGTCGAGGGACAGCTAAGGCGCAACTTCTCCTACAATTCGCTCAAGAACGAGCTGACGGGACTTCTTCTTTCGGAGGAGACGCAGGACGGAAAAGCGGCGGCAAAAAAATCCCGCCGCATAAAGAAATGAGGTGATAAGCTTTGCCGAACGAGAATAACAGTGAATATGAGAAGCATATTGCGGAGCAGGGCGGAGAATATCTCATCCGTCAAAATCGGCGCGAAAATTTGATCGCGAAAATCCTCTGTGTGCTTGCGGCGATAGTGCTTTGGTTTTATGTTGTTGCGACCGACACCGTTACAGATGAGCGAACCTTCAGCGGAGTATCGGTCTCGCTGAGAAATCTTGATGCCATCGAGGATACCCTCGGTCTTTCGGTGATAAGCGGCTACAACGCTACGGTCGATATAACGGTCGGAGGCACGAAAAGCGAGCTCGGAAGGATAACCGCCGAGGATATAAAGGCGTATGTCGATCTTAAGACCATAGCATCTGCCGGAGAGTATTCGCTCGAGGTGAACACGAGTCTTCCGAGCGGTATAACCGTATCGTCGATGTCGGTAAATTACATCAATGTCTATGTCGATAAAAGAACGACTATAAGCGTGCCGGTAAAGGCACTCGAGACTCACACGATGGAGTCGAATTACACGCTCGGTGCGCCTGTCCTCAGCCTTGACACGGTAAATGTCTCCGGACCCGCAGAGGAGCTTGCCGAGATCGACCACGCGCGTGTTATGCTCGATCTCGGAAGGGTCACAAAGTCGATGTCCTCGACCGGAACTCTCGAGCTGATCGATAAATCGGGAGCGGTGATAAGCAACCCTTATGTGCGTCTTCAGACCACCGAGGTTAACGTATATTACCCGGTATACACCTACAAGGAGGTGCCACTGACCGTTTCGTATAAGTACAATTATTACAACGCCTCGAATGTATCGGTCACGGTGATGCCCTCGACCATACTCGTAAAGGGCGAGCCCGACACGCTCGATAAGCTCGATTCTATAACCCTCACTCAGCTTGACGAAAAGAAGATCTCCGGCGACACCA
>CAYRKS010000243.1:0-2908 GCA_964424855.1 uncultured Lachnospiraceae bacterium | reverse complement strand
TGGTGGGAGCGGGTGGATTCGGACCACCGAAGCTGAAAAGCAGCAGATTTACAGTCTGTCCCCTTTGGCCACTCGGGAACGCTCCCATATCGAATTAAGGTTCTCAACTCAACATATATATTATACCACATTTTAAGGCATTTGTCAATAGGTTTTTGAAAGTTTTTTCGTTTCATTGCAAATGTGCAAATTCGAGCAAATTTGCATCATATTACGGTCGAAATGCTGAAAATCAATAAAACCCCTTTACAAATCTGCGAAAAAGTGGTATAATATAAAGGTAAGAATTCCGCTCGTAGCTCAGCTGGATAGAGTACCGGATTCCGATTCCGATGGTCGCAGGTTCGAATCCTGTCGAGCGGGCCAGCGTCTGCATTTGCAGACGCTTTTTTTGTAATTATTGTTGCATTTTTCCGCAAAGTGTGATATAATATATATAGCGAAATCGAAAAAATGCGAAAGGAAAACTATATGACAAATGTAATTTCACTTGAAACGGGCTATCCGGTCGAGCTTGTGACGCGGGCGTTGGCGCGGATATCGGCTCAGGAGAGCTACAAACGCTCGATAATTTGTCTTCCGAACAATAGCTCGGCGGGCGTGATAATGATCCTGCCGGATGACGCTTCGGACACGCGGCGAGTCGTTTTGAGAACGGCGATAGAGCTGGACGCGCGCGCTGTCTGCGAGGATGGCTCGGAAGCCTTCGTGACCGACGACAACGACACGTTTTTCATCGACCGTATGCCGACTCCCGAGGAAGAGGTTCGGCAGATCATCCTGCGCGCCGAGATCACGAACATTCGCGATGTGAACCTTGTCGAGGAGCGGTTGATCGCGCTCGTTGCCGCGTCGGGCTACAAATATGCGAAGCCGGACGGTGGATATTCAATATATATGAACAGTACGGTTATTCTGGACATTTATTACGAACGCGGAGATGACGAGCTGATCGCCGAATTTGACGCGACCTATTCGGGTGCGGGATATTTTGCCGAAGCTTACAATTTCACATCAAATCTTGTGAGAATGCTTGGCGGAGATGTGAAATATTACTCGGATGATGAGATAACCTACTGCGAGGATGGGAACTTTGAAAAGCTGAGGCAATTATTTTACAAGCTGATACGTCAGCAGCTTGCATACGCCGTTGCTGACGACCAGGACGGTCTACAGGCGTACATCGGCTGGAGCGGAGACACCTACGAGCCCGAGATCATCGCGGGAACGGTCGTGAGCTGCTTCGGACGCTACGAGCTGGAGCGCGTGAAGACCGAGATCGCGCAGTGGGGGCTTGAGGCGGTCGCCGATCACCATTTTCTCTTCAGAAACCATCTGATACGCGACAATTCGGACAATCTGAAGGAGGCGTTGATCCACCTCTGGTGCGATGTCTCGGAGAGGCGTGAGCAGAGCCGCCGCCATGCGTTCTACGACGGCGATTACATGGAGGGGGATGGGGGGATAACCGAGCTGACGATGGACATTCTCGAGGACCTTCTGAACGACGACACGGCGATCCCGTTCCCATATGCCTCGTTCGGCGAGCTGATGACGCTTATGAAGCGGACGCTTAAAAAGGAGCCGCCGACGCACCCGAACTATGTGTCGCATTACCCGATCGGCTTTCTGAAAACCGATGTGAGCTACGGCTTTGGCAGCTATCTGCGGCATTTTGTCCTTCCGGGCGGCTTTTATCCGTTCGAATATGTCGAGGGCGAGTCGATGGATCTGGTGCTGGCGGGAGGAAAGAAGGGGAAGCGGCACGCCGATATTGAGGTTTTGATCAGGTACAATGGACTTGAACTCAATGTCGACAAGCGTTTTTATATGATCCCGAATGATGTCGAATGGTTCGAGTGCGATATCGGCGGCTCGGCGACCTGCCGCTACTGCGCATTCACGGCTTGGAGCAGATACGGCGATAAAACTAAATTTGTAACAGCCGAAATTCACATTCGCGATGAGGAATATCTTTTGCAGCTGACGACGGCGGATCAGAATTTTGCGGATTATTTTGTGGAAGCGATCAAAAATTGCCGTGCGGTCGAGGAGGTTGACGACATTGTTATGCCGAATCCCGAGGAAAGACCGCGCGCGTGGGGCGCGACCTATTTCAAGCCGCTTTATTTTGACGCGAAGGACGATGGGTATTATTTTGAGCGACTTGAGCCGATAATCGGAGAGCATCTCGACAGTGTTTATACGGTTTGGCCGTTGCCTGATCTGACGACCGATATAAATTCGAAGGTCGGCGGTCAGCCGTATCTTCCGCCGGATGTGGAGGCGGAGGCTGATCCGAGAAATTCGGGACTTGATTACGCCTTTCAGATCAATTTTTCTGAATGCAATTCGAAGGGCATGATCCCCGAGCTGCCGACGAGCGGACTTTTGCAGCTCTGGGTCAGGGGACTCGAGGAGGTCACGAAGGCGACAAGCTCACGCATTTACAGCGGGGGCGACCTTCGTTTTGTCTGGTATCCCGAGCCGAAGGGTGGCTATGTCACCGAGACCTGCGGAACTCAGTTGAAGTTCATACGCGATACCACGTTTCCGAGCGGCGGGACCGAGAAACACAGAAAGCTACATGAATTTATCACAAAAGAATTTCCCGAGTGGAGCTTTGATATGCGCGAAATCGCCAACAGATTCACCATCAACGGACAGCGGCTCGGCGGACGGATCGCGTACACCGATTATCCGGCTCCGATTTTGCGCGAGCTGTACAACGAGGACTTCACGATCATCAAGCTGAAGCTCAATCACGGCAATGGCGATGAAAGGCTCGTAAATCGAATGGAGCTTGTGATCGATCGTGAGGAGCTGAAAAGGCTGAATTTTTCCGCCGCAAGGCTGCTTGTCTACAAGACGACGCGAAATGACACGACCGTTTACTTCGAGGATGACG
>CAYRKS010000242.1:1471-2926 GCA_964424855.1 uncultured Lachnospiraceae bacterium | reverse complement strand
CGAGGCTACCTTCCTCCATCCCGATGTGTCGGAGGATGAGCTTGCGGCTGCCTTCCGCCCGAACACCAAGGCGGTATTCGCCGAGACCCTCGCAAATCCCGCACTCGTTGTCCTCGACATCGAAAAGTTCGCGCGTCAGGCACACTCTCACGGCGTTCCGCTCATCGTTGACAACACCTTCCCCACTCCGATAAACTGCAATCCCTTTAAGTTCGGCGCGGATATCGTCACCCACTCGACCACAAAGTATATGGACGGTCATGCAACCTCGGTCGGCGGCGCGATAATCGACAGCGGCAGCTTTGACTGGCTCGCTCACGCCGACAAATACCCCGGAATGACCACTCCCGACGATTCCTACCACGGCGTTACATACGCAAAGGATTTCGGCAAGGCGGGCTTCATCACCAAGGCTACCGCTCAGCTCATGCGCGACCTCGGCTCGATCACCGCACCGCAGAACGCTTTCCTGCTCAACATCGGTCTTGAGACACTTGCACTCAGAGTCGAGCGTCACTGCGCAAATGCGCTCATCGTCGCTAAGCATCTCGAGTCGCATCCGAAGGTCTCGTGGGTAAATTATCCCGGACTCGAATCGAACAAGTACTACGAGCTTGCTAAGAAATATCTCCCGAAGGGCTCGAGCGGAGTCATCTCCTTCGGCGTAAAGGGCAGCCGCGAGGACGCTGTTAAGTTTATGGACAGCTTACAGCTCGGCGCGATCGTAACTCACGTTGCCGATGCGCGCACCTGCCTTCTCCATCCGGCAAGCACGACCCATCGTCAGATGACCGACGAGCAGCTCTATGAGGCGGGAGTCACCCCCGATCTCATCAGACTTTCGGTCGGTATCGAGGATGTGAACGACATTCTCAACGACATAGATCAGGCTCTCGAAAGAATATGATCAAAAAAATCCCTGCGCGAAAAAAGCCTCGTGCAGGGATTTTTTCGCGTATACGGCTCTAAAGGTAAAGAAGCTGTGCTTTTCTCAAACGAGAAAAAATAGTTTTTCATAGTTAAGCTGAAAATTTACAAATATTTATATCTTTTTTCCCGAGAATGTAGTATAATATATTTAAGTATGCCGCGATACGCTTTTGCGGACTATTTCAGATATGGAGATTGATAAAACAAATGGGATTGATTGATAAAATAATCGGAACATACAGTGAACGACAGGTAAAAAAGGTACTGCCGATAGTAGATAAGATCGAGGCTCTCGCACCGACCTACAAGGCGATGAGCGATGAAGAGCTTCGCGCAATGACCGGAAAGCTCAAGGCAAGACTCGCGGGTATCGAGACCCTTGATGACATCCTCCCCGATGCCTTCGCAACCGTTCGCGAGGCGGCCGACCGCGTGATCGGAAAGCGTCCCTTCAAGGTACAGCTCATCGGCGGTATCATCCTGCATCAGGGTCGCATAGCCGAGATGAAGACCGGTGAAGGAAAG
>CAYRKS010000242.1:0-1461 GCA_964424855.1 uncultured Lachnospiraceae bacterium | reverse complement strand
CAACTCTTCCCGCTTACCTCAACGCGCTCACCGGTGAGGGCGTTCATGTCGTCACGGTAAACGACTATCTCGCACGCCGCGACAGTGAGGAGATGGGCAAGGTTTACGGCTTCCTCGGTCTCACGACCGGACTCGTCGTTCACGACCAGTCGAAGGAAGCAAAGCAGCGTGCCTACAACGCCGATATCACCTACGGAACCAACAACGAATTCGGCTTTGACTATCTGCGAGACAACATGGTCACCTATAAGGAGCAGCTCGTTCAGCGCGGACACGCCTTCGCGATAGTTGACGAGGTTGACTCGATCCTCATCGATGAGGCGAGAACCCCTCTCATCATCTCTGGCGCGGGCGAAAAATCCACCGATCTCTACGATAAGGCGGATAAGTTCGTAAGAACGCTCAGAAAGTATGTAATAAAGGAGCTTGACGATAAGGAACTCAACGAGGACATCGACGCGGATTACATTGTCGATGAAAAGGCTAAGAACGTCACCCTCACTCCGAGCGGAATCAAAAAGGCGGAGGAATTCTTCGGACTTGAAAACCTCTCCGACCCGTCCAATTCCACGATCTCGCACCACATCAACAAGGCGATACAGGCGCACGGCTCGATGCACCGCGATGTCAACTATATCGTCAAGGACGGCGAGGTACTCATCGTCGATGAGTTTACCGGACGAGTAATGCCCGGACGACGCTATTCCGACGGTCTGCATCAGGCGATTGAGGCAAAGGAACACGTCAACATCCAGAAGGAGACCAAGACTCTCGCTACCATCACCTTCCAGAACTTCTTCCGTCTCTACAAAAAGCTCTCGGGTATGACCGGTACGGCTCTCACCGAGGAGAACGAGTTCAGAGAGATCTACTCGCTCGATGTTGTTGAGATCCCGACCAACCGTCCGATGATCCGTAAGGATCAGAGCGATGTCGTTTACAAAACGGTAAACGGAAAGTACAACGCGATCGTCGAGCAGATCAAGACCTGCCACGAAAAGGGTCAGCCTGTCCTCGTCGGTACCGTTTCGATCGAAAAGTCCGAGGAGCTCTCGAAAAAATTAAAGCTCTGCGGCATCCCCCACACCGTCCTCAACGCAAAATATCACGAAAAAGAGGCTGAGATAGTCGCTCAGGCGGGCAAGCTCGGCGCGGTCACCATCTCGACCAATATGGCGGGACGCGGAACCGATATCATGCTCGGCGGAAACGCGGAATTTCTCGCAAAGAACGATCTGCGCAAGGCTGGCTATGAGGAGGCTGTGATCGCACTTGCGACCGGTTCCTCGAACGATGTTGACGAGACTGTGCTTCAGGCTCGCGCAGAGTATAAGGAAGCACTTGCAAAGCACAAGTCCGAGATTGCACCCGAGGCGGAAAAGGTAAGAGCCGCAGGCGGACTCTTTATCCTCGGAACAGAGCGTCACGAGAGCCGCCGTATCGACAACCAGCTTCGCGGAC
>CAYRKS010000241.1:1491-2927 GCA_964424855.1 uncultured Lachnospiraceae bacterium | reverse complement strand
AACTGCGGTCTCATCGATCCCGAGGACATCAACGAATACATCGCGATGGACGGCTACAAGGCACTCGGAAAGGTACTCACCGAAATGACTCCCGACGATGTTATCAAGACGATACTCGACTCGGGCATTCGCGGACGCGGCGGTGCGGGCTTCCCCACCGGACGCAAATGGATGTTCGCGAAGGCTTCGGTATCCGACAAGAAATATGTCGTATGTAATTCCGATGAGGGCGACCCCGGCGCATTCATGGACAGATCGATACTTGAAGGCGACCCGCACGCAGTACTCGAAGCAATGGCAATCGCCGGCTACGCCATCGGCGCGGATGAAGGCTACATATACGTTCGTGCAGAATACCCGATCGCGGTGCATCGTCTCCAGATCGCAATAAAGCAGGCACGTGAGATGGGTCTGCTCGGAAAGGACATCTTCGGCACAGGCTTCAACTTTGACATCACTCTCCGTCTCGGTGCGGGCGCATTCGTCTGCGGCGAGGAGACCGCGCTTCTCACCTCCATCGAGGGTAACCGCGGTGAGCCGCGTCCCCGTCCGCCCTTCCCGGCAGTAAAGGGACTCTTCGGCAAGCCCACAATCGTAAACAACGTCGAGACTCTCGCGAACATCGCGCAGATAATCAACAACGGCGCGGAGTGGTTCTCATCTATGGGTACCGAAAAGTCCAAGGGAACTAAGGTCTTCGCGCTCGGCGGAAAGATCACTAACACCGGACTCGTTGAGATCCCGATGGGTACTACCCTTCGCGAGGTTGTCGAGGAGATCGGCGGCGGCGTTCCTAACGGCAAAAAATTCAAGGCAGCTCAGACCGGAGGTCCTTCGGGTGGCTGCATCCCGGCATCGCTCATCGACACCCCCATCGACTACGACAACCTCGTTGCCATCGGCTCGATGATGGGCTCGGGCGGACTCATCATAATGGACGAGGACACCTGCATGGTCGATATCGCGAAGTTCTTCCTCGAATTCACGGTCGATGAATCCTGCGGAAAGTGCGCTCCCTGCCGTATCGGCACGAGAAGACTTCTCGAAATTCTCGACAAGATCACCCACGGTGAAGGCGAGATGGAGGACATCGATCGTCTCGAGGAGCTGGCGGCATTCATCAAGAGCTCGTCGCTCTGCGCTCTCGGTCAGTCCGCGCCCAACCCGGTGCTTTCGACCCTCAGATATTTCCGCGACGAATATGTCGCACACGTTAAGGACAAGAAGTGTCCTGCCGGCGTATGTAAGCATCTCCTTTCGTTCGTTATCGACAAGGAAAAGTGCATCGGCTGCGGAAAGTGCGCAAAGAACTGCCCCGCAGACACCATCGTCAAGACCGACTACATCGCGCCCGGTCACAAGCTCCCGTCGTATGAGATCAAGTCCGACAAGTGCGTAAAGTGCGGAGCTTGTATGTCCGGCTGTAAGTTCGGCGC
>CAYRKS010000241.1:0-1391 GCA_964424855.1 uncultured Lachnospiraceae bacterium | reverse complement strand
GTCGGCGCACGCGGACTCGTGACCTCCTGCGTTTATCCGGTAAACGAAGGAATGGAGATCCTGACCAACACCCCGAAGGTTCTCGCGGCAAGAAAGACCAACCTCGAGCTGGTGCTTTCGAACCACGAAAAGAAGTGCCTCTCCTGCCCGAGAAGCACCTCGTGTGAGCTTCAGAAGCTGGCAAAGGATTACGGCTGCGAGGAGGGACACTTCTCGGGCGAATCGATCCACTATGAAAAGGACGAATCGACCTCGTGGCTCGTTCGCGACAACAACAAATGTATCCTCTGCCGCCGCTGTGTGGCAGCCTGCAAGAATATGCAGGGCATCGGAGTCATCGGAACGAATGACCGCGGCTTCGACACGCATATCGGAACGCTCTTTGAGAAGCCGCTCGCAGAGACCTCGTGTGTAGGCTGCGGACAGTGCATCGTTGCCTGCCCGGTCGGTGCGCTCTACGAAAAGGACGACACTCAGAAGGTTCTCGACGCTATCGCCGATCCGACCAAGCACGTTGCTATCTGTACTGCTCCGTCGGTAAGAGCGACTATCGGCGAGTGCTTCGGAAACGCACCCGGAACCGATGTTGAGGGCAAGATGGTCGCAGCTATCAAGCGTCTGGGCTTTGACGGCGTATACGACATGAACCTCACGGCAGACCTCACGATAATGGAAGAGGCTACCGAATTTCTCGACAGAGTTGCAAACGGCGGAAAGCTTCCGCTGATCACCTCCTGCTCGCCCGGATGGATCAAATACTGCGAGCATTACTTCCCCGACATGACCGAAAATCTCTCATCCTGCAAGTCTCCTCAGCAGATGTTCGGCGCGATGTACAAGACCTACTACGCGCAGAAGATGGGGCTCGATCCGAAGGATATCTTCTTCGTATCGGCTATCCCCTGCACGGCGAAGAAGTTCGAGGTCACTCGCGACGGTCAGAGCGCGGCAGGCGTTCCCGACGTTGACGTTGCTATAACCACCCGCGAGCTTGCTCGTCTCATCGAGAAGGCGGGAATCAACTTCAACGCACTTCCCGACGAAAGCTTCGATCAGCCGTTTGATATCGGCTCGGGCGCGGGCGCGATATTCGGTGCTACCGGCGGCGTAATGGAAGCCGAATGTGCCGCTGAGCTGAGCCGCTTTTTCAAGGGGCTGAGAGAGAAAAAGCTCTCCGGCTCAACCGAATGAATAAATAAACCTTCAGCAACATGAAACGGGGATTTGTAATGTTTAAAAAGCTAATCTGTATTTTATCCGCCGCACTGATACTTTCGGTATCGGCCGTACCGGCAAGCGCCGACCAAAAATCGACCGCCGTAAACAAGGAAATCGTCTTTGTAGACGGATTTATGGATAACTCCTATGCGTCGTCCGGAATGATTACGGTT
>CAYRKS010000240.1:0-2948 GCA_964424855.1 uncultured Lachnospiraceae bacterium | reverse complement strand
CTCGGAGGTATCGATCCCGTCGTGGTCGAACGAGCCGGAGGACGAGGAAATACAGGCGGAGCTGGTAAAGCGGATGGTAACGCTCTGGTTCTCGCAAAAATATGTCGAGGCGTTCATCTGGTGGAATCTTGTTGACGGCACGGCATACGGCGATGAAAACGTCTTCCACGCGGGACTCATGCGAAACGATCTCACGCCGAAGGCGGCATACACCGCGCTCGACAAGCTGATAAATCACGACTGGCACACCTCGCTCGAACGCTCGGGCAAGGATGAGGAGCTGCTGTTCGAGGGCTTCTACGGAGACTACGAGGTGACGGCGACCGTCGGTGAGCGCAAAGTGACGAAAAAGCTGCGTCTTTTCAAGGACAACACCGGCTACGACAACCGTCTCGGAGACTATCGCAAAACCAAGATAGAGCTTTAATTTACTGTTTTTACCAAAATCACAGGTAGCTGCCCGATTCTTGCCCGCGAGGTCACACATAAACAAAAAAATCTAAAAAAATTTCGATTTTTTTACGAAAAGGCATTGACAAGTATAGAGTCCTGTGGTATAATATAAGTGTAAATAATCAAGGCTCCAAAGCATAGGAGCAGAAAGGCTGCTTTTGCATTGCAAAAGTCATAGGTGACAAAAATGTCAAGAAGAAACAAAGATTTCATCAAGCTTCCCGAATCCGAGCTTCAGATCATGCAGTTCATCTGGGAAATGGACAGGATGGGTGTTAAGGACATCCACGGCGGCGCGATCAAGGAGACCTACAACGCCGAGATAGGTCACCTCGCCCTCACCACCATCCTCACCCTCATGACCCGCCTTGAGAACAAGGGCTTCATCACGCTCGAAAAGCACGGACGCACCAACTGCGCGGTCATCCTTGCCGACGAGGAGGAGTACAAGCGCAAGGTCACTGCCGACTTTGTAAAAACCGTTTATCTCAACAACACAAAGGGACTCGTATCCGCGCTTTGCAGCGACGGCATCCTCACCGCAGAGGACATCGAGGAGCTTCGTCGCGAGATCGCAGAGGACAACAAGTAATAAACGGGTGACGGAACAATGTTTGGCTTCGTTTTAAGCTTAGCTGTATTGTCCGTTATGTTCTCACTGCTGGGCGGCGCAGCGATATTATATCGACGCTCCTTTCTGAAGGGGCGCGAGGGGCTGATGTATCCGATGTGGATATTCATACTGCTGCTCTCGATATTTCCGCTGCGCCTCGACCTCCCCGTCTACCCCGAACAAAGCGATACCGCCGCTGTATTGGCAGACGAGCCGTCCTCGGATCAGAGCGCATTATCCGCTTCTCTGCCCGAGGACGATCTTATAACCGTACTTCGTCCGACCGGAAAAGGTACGACACTGCGCGTCCTTATCGGGCGCACGCTCTCGAGGCTCGCGGCAAACAATCAAAAAATCGCGTCGATCATATTTTCGGTATGGATCATCGGCGCATCGATACATTTCGCCTTCGCGCTGAACGATTATTTCCAGGCGAAAAAGCTGCTCATGCTCAGCTCGGAGCCTTGTCGTGAGCGGCGGATGAGCCGTCTGCTCGAGGAATCGAAGCAAAGGCTCGGAGTTCGCAGAAGCATCCGTCTGCGGATGCTCGACACGGCGGGACTCTGCTCTCCCTGTGTTTGCGGCTGTCTGCGCCCGACGCTCTTTTTGGAGCCGGGCTGCCGAAAGCTCTCGGACGATGAGCTTCGCTATGTCCTCGCGCACGAGCTGACACACATCGCGAGATGCGATATGCTCCTAAAGCTCTTCAACCTGTTCGTCACCTCGATCCACTGGTTCAATCCGACCTCTGCGAAGCTTCAAAAATATTTCTACGAGGACTGTGAGCTTTCGTGTGACAGCAATGTTCTTCGGATCTACGGAAGCGGAATAAGCGGCGTTTACATGACGACGATCATAAACTTCGCCGAACGCTTTTCCGCGCAGAACCGCTTCTGTGAGCTGAGTCTCACGGGCGGCTTCTTCTTCGCGAAGACCTCGAGCACCGCATTTTTGAAGAAGCGTTACACGAGCATGAAAAACTATCGCAAGGCTCCGTCGGTCATGCTTTTGACCCTGCTGCTTGCGATGCTGATGGGCGGCACGAACATCCTCGCGCTCTCCTCCTTCGGGAGCATACGCCCGATGCAGCTGCAAGGCTCGCTCGAGCTTTCGCCCTCGGTGGAGCGGATGCTTCGCGCATACTACGGTCTGGGCGAGGAGGATTTCATAACCACCGAAATGCTCGACCGAATAACCACACTCGAAATAATCGCGAACAAAGCGTTCAACGGTCACATCCTCGCGGATTTCGTCGTGAACGGCGAGGGGGGCTACGCACGGGCTGTTCCCTCACTCGCGGTCGCGGGCTACTGGGAGGGCTGCATACAGCCAAGGCTCGATTCGGCGATCGGCAATGTGCCTATCCTCTCCGAGCTGAACGATGCCTCGGACAGCGTTTACTGCCTCAAGGTTCCCTACGATCACTCTCTGACCGAGCGCGCGCTCGAGGAGCAGAGGCTGACCTATCCGACCATTCGCGAAAAGGGCTCGCTCTATGTTTTATCCTCGGCTCCGTCCGAGGAAAGGCTCAAGCTGATCTACAGCTGCTTCGACAGCGCGGGACTGCTCGATGACTGGATGATCGATTCGGAGGTCTTCGATGCCTCCTGCCTCGAATATTTCGGGAATATCAGAGAGATCACCTTTGTCGGCTTCACTCCGGGAAATTACGAATTTCCCGCCGATGTGAGCGTTTCCGAGGAGCCGCAGATTTAGCTCGACGAAGGCTCGCTTCGAAAGACTGTTGCTTAACAAGGCTCCGACCGAGGTCGGGGTCTTGTTAATATTTTTTTTACATTTATATTCCTTCGAAAATGAGTAAAATCCCGAAAAAGCCCTTGACATAAGGAAAAAAGTGTGGTATAATAAAAGAGCCGCTTGA
>CAYRKS010000239.1:0-2969 GCA_964424855.1 uncultured Lachnospiraceae bacterium | reverse complement strand
CCGCAGGTGAGCAGTCGATACTCTTTGTCGGACGGCGGGGCTACAACAACTTCGTCAGCTGCAAGCTCTGCGGAGAGGTGATAGAATGTCCGAACTGCTCGGTCTCGCTGACCTATCACCGCGACCGCGGGCTTGAGCAGCTGAAATGCCATTACTGCGGATACGTCCGCGAGGTTCCCGACAAATGCCCGAAATGCGGCTCGGAGCATCTCGACCGCAAGGGCTTCGGAACTCAGCTGGTAGCCGAGGAGCTTTCGGGGCTTTTTCCGAACGCGCGGCTGCTCAGAATGGATGCCGATGCCGCGTCTGGGAAATTCTCGCACGAGACTATACTCTCGTGCTTTCGCGAGCATGAGGCGGACATACTTATCGGAACTCAGATGGTGACCAAGGGACACAATTTCCCGGATGTCACTCTGGTCGGAGTAATAAGTGCCGATGCCGCGCTCTATCTCGACGATTTTCGGGCGACCGAGCGTACCTTCGATCTGCTGACTCAGGTCATCGGTCGAGCGGGACGCGGAAAAAAGCCGGGGAGAGCGGTCTTGCAGACCTATTCGCCCGACAACGACACGATAATCCTGTCGGCAAAGCAGGACTATGAAAAATTTTTCTCGGGAGCGATAAAGCTCAGAAAGCAGCTGGTGTTTCCGCCCTTCTGTGATTTTATCCTGCTCTCGATCACCGGCGAGGATGAGCCGGCTGTGCTTGAGACCACACTCAAGCTCGATTCACGCTTAAAGGAGCTTTTGAACGGCGATTTTGCCGACTGTCGGGCGTATATTTTCGGTCCGATGGAGGCACCGATCTATCGCGTGAACAACATTTTCCGTATGCGGATATTATTGAAATGTGCGGCAGGCAAGCGTATGCGCGAGCTTGTAAGGCAGCTTTTGTCCGAGTTTTCGAAGGCAAAGGCACTTGTCGGCGCGGATATCAATCCGAATTCGGTCTGAGACATATTTTTTGAAAGGAAGTTTTTACGATATGGCAAAGCTTAACATAGTAAAAGAGGGCGATCCGATCCTTCGCAAAAAGAGCCGTGAGATAACGGTCATCGACGAGCGCACAAAGCAGCTTGCGGCAGATATGCTCGAGACGATGCGTGCGGCAAACGGCTGCGGGCTTGCGGCGGTACAGGTCGGAAAGCTCAGACGCATTGTCGTTGTTGAGGTCGAGGAGAACAAGCCGATCTTTATGATAAACCCCGTGATAATAAAGCGCGAGGGCAAGCAGCAGGATTCCGAGGGCTGTCTCTCGATCCCCGGAAAGTGGGGAATAACCGACCGCCCGATGACCGTAACGATCAGAGCGACCGGACTTGACGGAAAGGAATTCACCGTTACCGGCTCGGAGCTTGCGGCGCGCGCCTTCTGCCATGAGCTCGATCATCTTGACGGCGTGCTTTTCACCGACCGCGTTATAAGAATGCTCGATCCCGACGAGCTTGAGGACTGATCGACCGACTGTCGAGCGTTAAAATGACTTTACGGAAAGGAATATCAAGGATATGAGATCACGGATAATATTCATGGGAACGCCCGATTATGCCGCAGCCTCGCTCGAGGCTCTGATAAATGCGGGAGCCGATATAGTCGGAGTTTTCACCCAGCCCGACAAGCCGAAGGGAAGAAAGCTACAGCTCACTCCGCCGCCGGTCAAGGTATGTGCGCTCGAGCATAAGCTCGAGGTATATCAGCCGACGACGCTTCGCAGTGAGGAGTCGGCAGAGCTTATAAAGAGCCTTGCACCCGATATGATAGTTGTTGCGGCATACGGAAAGATACTGCCCGAGAGCATACTCACGATACCGCCGCTCGGCTGCATAAACGTACACGGCTCTTTGCTTCCGAAGTATCGCGGTGCCGCGCCGATCCAGAGATCGATAATCGACGGAGAGACCGAGACGGGCGTTACTATAATGTACATGGATGTCGGACTCGACACGGGAGATATGCTGGCAAAGAAGGCGGTAAAGATCGATGAGAACGACAATTTCGAGACGATCCACGACAAGCTGGCTGACGAAGGCGCAAGGCTGCTGCTCGAGACCATCGAGGCGATAGAAAACGGCAGTGCGGTGCGCGAAAAGCAGGACGAGCTCAAGTCGAGCTATGCGAAAAAGATCGAGAACGCCGACTGTATTTTGTCCTTTGACGAGTCCGCAAAGCAGGTGCATGACCGCATACGCGGACTTTCACCCTTTCCGCTTGCCGTTTGCGAGCATAACGGAAAGGCACTCAAGCTCGTTTCCTCCGAGCTTGCCGATCGCGAGAGGACGCACAAAAATCCCGGCGAGGTACTTAAATGCGATGCCAAGAACAACCGCATCGAGGTCGCCTGTGCGGTCGGTTCGATCTACATCACCGGAGTTTTGCCCGAGGGAAAGGGAAGAATGAAGGCGGCGGATTACATCAACGGTAGAAAGATCGAGCTCGGAGACCGTCTCACGAAATATTCGGATTAAAACGCTCGGCTTCGAGCAGAAAGGCAGCTGAAAAATGCCCTATCGGATCGATTATCTTTACATTGTTTTGGTTTTGCCCTGTGTGCTTTTTGCGCTGTGGGCGCAGTTCAACGTAAAAGCGACCTTTTCGAAATATTCAAGGACAACGCTTCGCGGCATGACCGGCTATGACAGCGCGCGAAGGATACTCGACGCGAACGGACTTTACAACATCAAAATTTCCCGTGTATCGGGTGAGCTCACCGATCATTTCAACCCGACCGATGGAACGATATATCTGTCGGACAGCGTTTATGATCGCTCAACAACGGCGGCGGTCGGAGTCGCGGCACACGAGGCGGGACACGCGGTACAGCACGCGGTGGGCTACTCACCGATGAAGCTGCGCTCGGCGATAATTCCCGTGACGCAGTTAGGCTCGAACCTTGCGATGCCGCTGGTGATACTCGGTATCGCTCTCTCCTACGAGCCGCTTGCGATGGCGGGAGTGCTTGCCTTCGGG
>CAYRKS010000238.1:0-2972 GCA_964424855.1 uncultured Lachnospiraceae bacterium | reverse complement strand
TTAAAGGAGCTCTGCAAAATCGCGAAGGTCGAGAACTGCGGACGCTTTGAATGGTCCTGCCTCGATTGGAACGAGCCGTCTCTCAAATTTTATGCTTCGCTCGGAGCAAAGCCGCAGAACGAATGGGTGCATCTGCGTGTTGACGAATCGGACTTTGACAGCTTGATAGAAAAATAAACCACCCGACTGAAAGGAACAAAAATGTATAGACTTACCGCAAACAATGGCTTTACAGCCTCCTTCACCGAAGCAAAGCTTGCCGAGGATATACTCATTCTTCATCTCACGGCGACAAATACGACCGCCTCGAAGCTCGAGCTCAAGCTCGAATGGAACACCGAGGATATCGGCGTAAATGTCTGCTACAGCCCGATGGGCTATATGCGCCGCAACATTCGCCCGGACTGGGGCGGAGATGTCGGCTCGAACGCCATGTCCTCCGCACCTGTATTTTCGAATATCGCTTATGACGATATGAACCGCATGACGATCGCCTGCTCCGATGCAAAGAACAGCGTTCGCTTTCGCTCGGGTGTCGTCGAGGAGGACGCTACACTCGTGAACACCGTTCGCATAAATGTTGACTGCAAGGTCAGCGAGTACGAGGCCGATATCCGCATAGACACGAGAAGTATACCCTTCTACAGATGCGTCGAGGATGTCGCAAAATGGTGGGAGAGCTACGACGGCTACGAGCCGATCAATGTCCCCGAGACCGCAAGATGCCCGCTTTATTCGGCGTGGTACAGCTTCCATCAGCAGATCGATGTTCCGCGTATCGTTGAGGAGTGCCGTTTCTTCGAAAAGCTCGGCTGCAAGTCGATAATCGTTGACGACGGCTGGCAGACCGATGACAACAACCGCGGCTATGCCTTCTGCGGAGACTGGGAGGCAACTCCCACGAAGATCCCCGATATGAAGGCATTCGTTGACGCGGTACACGAGACCGGACTCAAGTTCGTTCTCTGGTATTCCGTTCCGTTTGTCGGAATACATTCGAAGGCATACGAGAGATTTAAGGATAAGACTCTCGCCGATGTCGGAATGGGCGGTACCTTTGTTCTCGACCCGAGATATCCCGAGGTTCGCCGTTATCTCATCGACACCTATAAGAATGCGGTCATAAATTGGGGTCTCGACGGCTTCAAGCTCGACTTTATCGACTCCTTCCGCCAGAGCGCGGAGGTCAAGGAGGGCATGGACTATATTTCGGTATACGATGCGGTCGATCGCCTGATGAAGGATGTCATGCGCGAGCTTTCGGAGCTCAATCCCGAGATACTCATCGAATTCAGACAGTCCTACATGGGTCCGCTCATGCGCACCTTCGGAAACATGATCCGCTCGGCAGACTGCCCGAACGACTCCTTCTCGAACCGTCTCAACACGCTTTCGCTCAGAATGACGAGCGGAAGCACCGCCGTCCACTCGGATATGGTAATGTGGAATTACGACGAGCCGGTCGAGCTTGCCGCCTTCCAGCTCACCAATATCCTCTTCTCGGTTCCGCAGATATCGGTGCTTCACGACAGAATGCCCAAGAGCCACGAGCGTATGGTAAAAACCTATCTCGACTTCTGGACAAAGCACCGCGATGTACTGCTCGACGGTGAGATGCTCTACAAGAATTATGCCGCAGACTTCACCTATGTTTCCTCGCTCAAGGGCGATACTCAGATCGGCGCGGTATATGCGGGACGCATAGCGAATATCGAAAAGCCGACCGACAATATCATCGTCTTTAACGCTTCGATGGATAAGGATGTCATACTTGATGCCGGAGAGGGTATCGGCGGTGACTTCGATTACATCGTTTACGACTGCATGGGCAACGAGGTCGGAAACGGAAAGCTTTCGGGCATTTCCTTTGACCGAATATTCGTTCCGATAAACGGTCGCATAGAGCTTTGCAGAAAATAAGGTCATGACAGATTTTGTCAGAAACAGGCTTTCGCAGAGCAGATATATTTTCCCGATATTTTCGGATATGCACACCGACAGCCTCGAAGCAAAGCATTTTTGCCGTCAGCTTGCGCTGCTTTCGAGCTTTGCCGCCGAATACAAGAGCGACGCTCTGATCTCGCTCGGAGATTTTCCGGCAATGCTCGGACGACAGCAGCACGCCTCTAATGAGAGGATAATCGAGCTGCTGTCGGGCGGTGCAAAAATGCTTTCAAGCACTGCCGATGCGCCGCTTTTGGCGATAAACGGAAATCACGATGGTATCGGCACCGATTTCTTCTCGCCCGAGCTTTGGAACGAAGCGATAGGCGTACACTTCGAGCGCGGGCTCGGAAGGCATGACGGCAAAGCTCCTTACTTCTTTGCCGATTTCGGAGAATACCGCTTTATTTTCCTTTCTATCCCGCACGGCTGTGACCTTGAGTGTGAGCTTCCGACTCCCCTCTGGTCGCTCGGAAAGGATCAGCTCGAATGGCTCGAGGCTCTAATGTCAGCTTCGGGTGAAAAGCGGGTGATAATATTCAGTCATGTCCCGATCTGCTCGGAATATCTCGGCGACCCGGCTCCGACACTTGCTGTCTGGGACGGTAAGCGCGAACGCCGTGCGACGATCGCTTCGCTCTGCGGCTGGATCGATGACCGAGCCGAGGTCGAACGGATAATAAACTCCTTTGCCGATAAAAATCCGGGAAAGCTTCTTTTTGCGGTCGGCGGACACGAGCATTTCGATGCGGCGTTCAAGTCGGGTGAGACTCGAAGCGGCATGACCAACCGTTTGGTTTGCCCGCAGATAATAGTCAGCAGCCATCCGAAATATGCAAGGGCTCCAGAGCTGCTTTTTGAAAAGGACGAGCTTTCGATCGTCTGCATAAACGTCGAGGACACTCCCTCGCTCAAGCTGCTCTGCATAAAAGCCGAGTGATAACAGTATATCTGCTATAAGCCTTGCTTATAGCAGATATTTCATATCGGTATAGAAAAAATCCGAAAAAGTACTGGACAAATCGAGA
>CAYRKS010000237.1:0-3011 GCA_964424855.1 uncultured Lachnospiraceae bacterium | reverse complement strand
GGCTACTCGTATCGTCGTTATGAAGGACGGTCTCATCCAGCAGGTTGATACTCCTCAGAACCTCTATGACACTCCCTGCAACATCTTCGTCGCAGGCTTCATAGGCACTCCTCAGATGAACTTCATCAACGCAAAGCTCGAGAAGAAGGGCGAGGATGTATACGTAAACTTCGCAGGCAACTCGATAAAGCTTCCCAACGAGAAGGCAAACAACCCCGCTCTCAAGGATTACATCGGCAAGGAGATCATCGCAGGTCTTCGTCCCGAGTGCATCCACGACGAGCCGATGTACCTCTCCAGCATGGCTGACAGCGTTATCACCTGCAATGTTGATGTTACCGAGCTTATGGGTAATGAAATCTTCCTCTACCTCGCAGCAGACGAAGAGCAGACCCTCACCGCTCGCGTTTCGAGCCGCTCCACCGCAAGAGCAGGCGATTCCATCAAGGTTGCTCTTGATGTTTCCCGCCTCCACATCTTCGATAAGGACACCGAGCGTTGCATCGTTCACTAAGATAAGTAAAATATCTCCGCATCCGCGGAGATATTTTTTTTGCAAATTCACTTGATTTTTTCAAAACTCTATTGCATTCCATACGATCTTGTGATATAATAAACTCAGAAAGGATCGATCCGCCGTGAAAGGAAGATTAAAGCTCGAAGGACAGGTCTTTCACGCAGCATTCCGATCTACAAATTCAGAAAGGAACTGTATTAAAAAATGACAGGAAGTGTTATACTCGATATAGTGCCAAGCAGCGAAAATATGCGAAACAGTGAGGGAGCATTCATCGCACTGAACGACAAAAGGATTCTGTTTGCCTACTCGCGCTACGGAAAAAAGGGCTGCGGTGACGGCTCCGAGGCAGATATTTTCGGAATCATATCCGATGACAACGGAAAAAGCTTCGGAAAAGCTTTCCCGATAATAACACATGAAGCACTCAACGCCGACAACATAATGTCGGTATCTCTCATGCGAATGCAAAACGGCGACATCGGTATGTTCCTATTAAAAAAGTCGGCTGCCGACTGCATTTGTCTTCTGCTCCGCTCGAGCGATGACGGCAAAAGCTGGTCCGAGCCGACAATTTGCAGTGATCCGCACGGATATTTCGTAGTCAACAACGATCGAATCCTCCGTTGCAAAAGCGGAAGGCTTGTGATCCCCGCAGCTCACCACGAGGTCACAGCAGAGGTCAGAAACGGTAAGACGATCCTCACAGGCTTTGGAAAGGGCAGTCTTTCTTTCTTCGTCTCGGACGATGACGGCAGAACATGGAGAACATCGGCAAAAAGCATCAAGCTCCCCGAATCGCGCGCGATAACCACCGGAGTTCAAGAGCCGGGCTTGATCGAGCTTTCCGACAAAAGGCTCTGGTGCTGGATAAGAAACGACTCGGGGCGGCAGTACGAGTGCTTTTCATCCGATGAAGGCGAGAGCTGGACAGAACCGCAGCCCTCATGCTTCACGAGTCCGCAGGCACCTTTGTCGATGAAACGCTTGAAAAGCGGCAAGCTGCTTGCCGTATGGAATCCGATCCCGCTCTACAACGGCAGCTCCGAGCATCGCCCCGACGGCTTCTGGACGGGCTTCAGAAGTCCGTTCGTCATCGCCTTCAGCAGTGATGAGGGTAATAGCTGGTCGAAGCCGATAAAGCTCGAGGAAGACAGTGAGCGAGGCTTCTGCTACACCGCGATATACGAAACACTTGACGACGGTCTGCTTCTCGCCTATTGTGCCGGAGGACGCGAGCACAACGGAATACTCAACCGCATCCGTATCAGACGCTTCGACTCGGATGAGCTTCAGTCTATATTATCCGACTGAGCGATAATAATATTCAAGCATAAAAGCTCGAGCAAAAGCAAAAAGCGCAGCTCCTTCACATTAAAGTGATGAGCTGCGCTTTTAATTTAATTTATTTTATCAGATTCACGCGAATAACGCCGTCGATGCTCGATACCTCATCGACCAGCTCGGTCGGGATATCGCCGATTATCTCAACGATCGTATATGCGTAGTCCTTCTTCGAACGGTTTGCAAGGTTCTCTATGTTGATACCGCGAGCCGAGACCGCCGAGGTGATCTGCGAGAGCAGATTCGGAATGTTCTTGTGAAGCACACAGATACGTGCATCGCCGTTGTGCGGCATCGATACGTCGGGGAAGTTGACCGAGTGTACGATGTTTCCGCGCTCGAGATACTCTCTGAGCTCCTGTGCCGCCATTACAGCGCAGTTGTCCTCACTCTCCTCGGTTGATGCTCCGAGGTGCGGGATAGCTATAACCCCCTCCATACCTGCCGTGCGGGCATTCGGGAAGTCGGTGACATAGCGTCTGACCTTACCCGACTTGAGAGCCTCCTCAATGTCATCATCGTTGACAAGAGCATCGCGTGCAAAGTTCAGGATTATAACTCCGTCCTTCATCATTGCAATCGTGTCCTTGTTGATCATGTGCTTTGTAGCGACCTTCGGATCGGGATTGTCAATGAGCGGCGTGTGGATCGAGATTATGTCTGCATTCTTGAATATCTCCTCGCGGGTATCTACCTTGTGTACCGAGCGCGAAATGTTCCATGCGGCATCGACCGAAATGTAGGGGTCGCAGCCGAGAACATCCATTCCGAGATGTACCGCCGCGGTCGCAAGCGGTCCGCCGATAGCACCCAGACCGATTATTCCGAGCTTTTTGCCCTTGATCTCTATACCTGCAAAGCGTGACTTTTCCTTCTCTATGAGCTTTGCGACATTCGGATCGTCCTTGACGGTCTGGACCCAGTTTATGCCGCCGACAACATCACGGCAGGCGAGAAGCAGACCGCAGAGCGCAAGCTCCTTAACGCCGTTTGCGTTTGCGCCGGGAGTGTTGAAGACAACTATTCCCTGCTCCGCGCACTTGTCGAGCGGGATATTGTTCACGCCCGCACCGGCTCTTGCGATAGCCTTGAGATTACCGCCGAGCTCCATATCGTGCATGGCAGCGGAGCGAACCATTATCGCATCGGG
>CAYRKS010000236.1:0-3041 GCA_964424855.1 uncultured Lachnospiraceae bacterium | reverse complement strand
GTCTTCGGCGGAAAGCTTGTAAAGATCGTCTGCGGCGGCGCACCGATCCGTCCCGAGCTTGCCGGCTTCTTCGATGCTATCGGTATCAATATTATCAACGGCTACGGCATCACCGAATGCTCGCCGCTCGTCTCGGCAAACCGCGACTTCTACAGTGATTACCGCTCGGTCGGCGTTCATCTCCCCTGCGTCGAGGTCAAGATCGACGAGCCGAACGAAAACGGTGAGGGTGAGATCATGGTCAAGGGCGATATCGTCATGATGGGCTACTACAAGAAGCCCGATGTCACCGCAGAGGTCCTTTCCGAGGACGGATGGTTCCGTACCGGAGACTACGGACGCTTCAACGCCGAGGGGCAGCTCTTTATAACCGGACGCAAGAAGAACCTCATCGTCCTCAAGAACGGAAAGAACGTATATCCCGAGGAGATCGAGGAATATCTCGGCGGCATCCCCTATGTCGAGGAGGTCGTTGTTTACGCAGTCAAGAACGAATCGGGAGAGGAGACCGCGCTTTGCGCCGAGATCTACCCGAACGATGAGCTGCTCTCCGGAAAGACTCTCAGTGAACGCCGCACGATAATCAAGGCGGCAGTCGAGGAGCTGAACAAGACCCTTCCGCCCTACAAGAAGGTGCTCAAGATCAGACTTCGTTCGACCGAATTCGAAAAGACCACATCGAAGAAGATCCGCCGTGTCGGACTCGGAAGCGACGAGACCTCGTCCGAGGAATGATCCCGAGACGATCCCTGTCGATCCGATAAAGAAAACGCAGACGCAGCTTAAAATCTGCTGTGTCTGCGTATTTTTGGCTTTTACGAAAGGAATTTTGCAATGGAATATGAGGTATCCTGCGGCTTTGTCGCGTTCAAGAGGATAAATGGTGAGCGGCGGTTTCTGCTGATCCGCTCGATAAGCGGCGAATGGGGCTTCCCAAAGGGACATATGGAGGGAAGCGAGACCGAGCATGAGACGGCGGCACGCGAGCTTTTTGAGGAGACGGGTGCAAGTGCGCGGAGCATCGAGAATTTCAGATATCTGATAGAATATCCGCTCCCGAGAAAGCCCGGAGTCATGAAGCGGGCGATATATTTTCTCGGAGAGTGCCTGACCGATGAGATAATATGCCAGGAGTCGGAGGTCTCGGCGGCTTGCTTTGCGGGCTTTGACGAGGCGATAAAGCTCCTCAGCTTTGAAAATACCCGCGAGGTGCTTCGCTCGGCAGACGAATTTCTTCGCTCCGAAGGCATTTGAAAAAACAAAACCGACACATTCTGGCAGAGCTGCCAAGGTCGATGAGACGGCAGTTTCCTTTGTGTCGGTTTTTGTGTTGCTTTTTTAGCTTCACGCCTTGAACGGCTTGCTTATAAGCATTGTGATCGATCCGCCGTTGTCCTCGAGCCTTACGGCTTGTTGACAGCTCAGCTCGTGCGGAACAAGCTCGAGCGCGGTTTGAGTGTCATAGGGATGAAACACCATACCGTTCCATTTTCCGTCGGTGTAGCTATAGTCGCCGTCCTCATTTACGAAATGCGGTTCGGCTTCGTATTCCTCGTCCGAGCCGTCGAGCGTGAGCCAAACAAAGCCTCCCGGCTTTGTTATCCTCAAAAGCTCCTTGACCGCTTTTATCGCCTCGGCTTTTTTCATGTGATCGAGGACATCGCGCGAGACAACGCAGTCAAAGCGGCAGTCGGGATATCCCGTATCGAGGACATCCGCGGTCTTCAGCTCTGCGCTGTAGCCGCGGTTCCGAAGGACAGCCCGTGCTATCTCGACCGCTTCTTCGGAGATATCGAAGCCGCTGACCGAAAAGCCGTTTGCGGCGAGCTTCAGGGAATATATCCCGCAGCCGCAGCCCGCGTCACATACAGTTTTGAGCTTATTTTGCCTCAGAAAGGATATGAGTGCGTCCTCAGTCATATCGAGGCTTTGTATGTAGCTTGCTATCCTTGACGGATCGATTTGCTCCCAAGAGGTCTTCCAAAAATCCGCTTTACAGAGCATATCAACCCTTGAAGGCATAGCCGAAGAGATTTCCCATGAGTGCGAGCAGACCGTATTCGAAGACATAGTGAAGGTCGCTTTGCGCGTAATTGAGTACGAGAGTCGGCGCGAAGATCAGCGCGACTATAAAGCAGTAGTACCAGACCCAGCCGTTCTGCTTTCCGAAGATAAGACCGCCGCCGAGGCAGCAGGCGGGGGTGATTATCTTGAGAGCGAAGTCCTCAAATGCCGTTCCCGCGAGTGCGGGCGGTACGAGATAAAAGAGGACGAACATAACGATGAGGTAGGGAAGCCATTTTTTGAAGGGTACCTTTTCCATATCACTTCACCGATTTTTCCAAGGCTCTGCGCGCCTTTGCCGCTTCATATTCGGCTTTATCCTCCTCGGATTCGATGAGGAGCGGCGGTACGGGAGAGGGGCGGTCGTTTTCATCGAGTGCGACCATGGTCAGGTAAGCGGAATTGATGAGCTGTCTCGAGCCGTCGAGATGCTCGACATAGGAGCAGGTATGGACATCCATCGAGGTGCGTCCGACATAAACGATACGGCTTGTGAGCACAAGGACATCGTTTGCGAAGGCGGGCTCCTTAAATTCGAGGTTGCGGACGCTTACGGTCGTTACGTTTTTGCAGGCGTGGCGGCGTGCGGCAACGGCGGTATTTATATCGATCCATTCCATGAGCTTTCCGCCGAAGAGGCGCGAATAGCCGTTCATGTTTCCGAGGTTCAGGATATGAACCGATTCGGTATAGGATTCATTCGGAGATTTAGGATTCATTGGTATAGCCTTTCTGCTCACGGTCGAGCGGTATTGGGGTGGGGGCAAAGTGGATCAATTCTGCGAAGCTCTGACCTTTTCGGCAACAGTGCGGTTGGTCACATATGCCACGTCTCCGTGACCCGAGATCCTCTCGCAGAAGCGTTCGAAATGCTCCCATGCGTTGAATTTATCAAGCTCGAAGCTGTGACCCCAGAGGTAGAAGAGCTTATCGTCATCACCTTCATAGGCGAGGAACTCATCGGTCAGGCGGTCGAG
>CAYRKS010000235.1:0-3084 GCA_964424855.1 uncultured Lachnospiraceae bacterium | reverse complement strand
GCGCCGAGCAGCTCCATTCTATTGTTTGTCGTCTTCGCTTCGCCGCCCGATAATTCCTTTTCTACCTTATTATATACGATTATCGCGCCCCAACCGCCCGGACCGGGATTGTGCTTGCAGGCACCGTCGGTATATATGTCAACGTGCTTCATCAGAGCCGACTTCCCTCCTCGTCATAGCGATCTGCGAACATCTCGTGCTTTTCTTCCTTTATTATATGCACAAAGCTCCGCATATCGGTTATCCGCTCGGGAAGATAAACTCCCGAGAGTCGTTCGCGCTGTCCGATATGATTGTCACTTCCGGCAAGCTGTAAAAGTCCGTAATGCTTCGAGTACCAGACCGCCGCGGAATTTTCGAAATCGGGACGGCTCGAATTCATAACCTCAACACCATCGACCTCGCGCGGAACAAGCTTCATGCACTCGATGTAATCCGACTCGCGGAAGGGATGCGCATGGATGACAAGTCCGCCGTCGGCTCTGACCCGTCTCATATATTCCTTCGGACTCCATTCGAGCTGATCGGGATTTTTAATAAGCCAGTCGCGGTCGAGACCGTAGATCAGAAAATCGTTTCCGCCGCGCCAGGTGTATTCCCAGGCGAAAAAGACATCGAGACCGATCTTATCTCCCTCAGCCTTCGCGTCAAGATATCCCGCCTCAAAGCGTTCCACTCGCTCAGTCCAACAAAGCTCGCTCGGAACAGTCGTGTTGCCGTTAAAAAAATGATCGGTTATTATAAGCCCCGTATAGCCGAGCGAGGCGTAAAAGTCCGCAAGCCTTGCACCGCTTATCTTAGAGCATCGGCTCGTTTGGCTCGTGTGCGAATGAGTTTCATACTTGTAAAGCACTGTCTTCTCCCCTTCAAAAAAATCCTCTTATTATTATATCACATTTTTCAAAAAAATTCAATAGCTATCCGCGCAAAATTTTATATTTTACTTGACATTCATTGCACAAAATTGTATAATATATGTGTGAAAACCGGGAAAATGAAAATTCTCGCGACTTTTTTTGAGTCTCCTCGAACCTTTTACGACCGAACGCGACTATATTTATGAGACGATCAAAAAAACGAAAGCCTTTGAAGGGAGTGATCACAATGCAGTCGGACAAGCTTCTCGTTCATTTCAATTATATAAAGGCTCTCGCCGAGTCGAAGTGCGATATGCTCGAGGATGCCGAGGACATAACCTCCGAGACCTTTCTCGCGGCATATTCCTTCATCGAGCGCGGCGGGGTCATAGAGCATCCCAAAAGCTGGCTTGCCAATACTCTTATGCACAAGTACAACGACCTGCTTCGAAGGAAATATTCGCAGCCTACCATAATAAACCTCGATGACATCGATCCGCCCGATAGCACAGAGCTGCTCGACTTCGAGGAATATGCCGCGCTCCGCCGTGAGCTCATTTGCCTTTCAAAGCAGACCCGAGACATCATGATCCGCTTTTATTACCGCAGTCAGAGCATCGAAGCGATCGCCTCACAGCTGTCGATCCCGATCGGCACGGTAAAAAGCCGCCTTTTTTCGGGACGACAAAAAATCAAAAAGGAGCTTGATAACATGAAGCCGATCGAAAACAATCTTCCGCAGAGCCTTTGTCTCTCGATAAGCGGCAGCGAAAAGCTGCTCGGAATGCCGACCTCGCTAGTCGAAAACGATCTCATCGCGCAGAATCTCCTCATCCTCGCCTACAATAAGCCGCTCACCCTTCCCGAGCTTTCAAGGGCTATAGGCATACCCACCGTCTATCTCGAGCCTATCGCGGAGCGATTGACCGACGGTGAGCTTATGAAAATGACCGACGGCTCGAGATATTACACCGATTTTGTTATCTACCGCCCGAGCGACAGCCTGAAACGCTTCGAGGCACAGCTCGATTTTGCAAAAAAGCATTTCGAGCGGGTCTGGAGCATCCTATCCGAGCTGGCTGCTTCGCTCTCACCGCTTGCCGCTCGACTGAGTCTCAATGACCGTCAGCTTGAAAAGCTGGGACGCTACGCGATACTCGACTCGCTTCAATGCTTCGTGCTTCGAGGCGGAAATATGCCGCCGATCTCCTATCCGCTCCGAAGGGACGGCGGAAAATGGGTCGCCTCTGCTACGGTCTTCCCGTCCGGCTATGATTTCACCGAATATAACCGCTCACTCGATTATACGGTCTGGGGCGGAAAACGCTGCCACAGCTCCTTCGAAGCGGCTCGGCTCTGCGAGTTCGACACCTCGCTCTGGGACAGTCCGCACCGCTTCAATGTCTGCGGCTTCGAAAATTATTTCAATCATATCTGTGAGCTGCTCTCGGCAATACATCTCAAAAAGCCGCTCGAGGACTCCGGCATTCCCGACACCATGCTCGAGTCTCTGCCCGGGCTCGAGGAGATCGGTCTTTTGCACAAGAGCGAAACCGGCTTCGAGGTAGATATACCAGTGCTGAGTCGAGCCGATTTTTCGGAGCTTGAAGCCGACATACACGAGACCTTCAAACGGCTCGATGTATCGCTCGGCGAAGAATATCGAGCATTTCTTAAAAGCTGTGCGCTCGAGCTTCCGCCGCATCTCAAGAGCGTCCCCGAGGTATTCAGATATGTCCCCGCGACGAATTATCTGATAATGTCCTTCGTCCGAACAGCCTATGAGCGCGGGCTTCATCTCTCGGGAGTCGATTATTGCTGTCCGCCCGCAATATTCATCTGCGAATAAAAAATTTCTCAAAGCCTCCCAACCTTCCACAAAATTCCGACACTCTATATATGAAAGCCCGAAAGGCAGGCAAAGCTCAAGCTCTCGAAAGGACGGTAAAGGATTTGGACAAGCATATCGCCGACAGTATAATCTGCGAATACACACAAAAAATATACGGCTTCGCGCTCTCAAAAACTCATTCGCTCGACAGCGCACAGGAGCTGGCATCGAGAATAACCCTCGAGGTCTATTCCTCGCTCCTGAGTCGAAATGAGATAGCGAATGTCGGCGCGTATATCTGGCAGATCGCGATGAATGTCCGCGCGCGCTTCATCGATGAGCAAAGCCATCGTCCGCTCTTTTCGACCGATGAGCTTGAGCTGCCCGACAACGACG
>CAYRKS010000234.1:574-3090 GCA_964424855.1 uncultured Lachnospiraceae bacterium | reverse complement strand
CTCGAGAACCTCGATTGCCATGCGCCAGTAGAGATCATGCTCGGTGTCGCAGACGGCGAGCTTTATGCCGCTGCCGATCCCGAGCTCGTTTTCGGGTATGAGATTGATGTTCATTTTTTACACCATTCCTTTCGTTTTTTTGTGATTATATTATAGCATCGTCGCGCGAAAAAGTATATACATTTATCGGCTGATTATTAGCACAAAGCAGCTATTGACAAATCTCGTTTGATGTGGTATAATGTTCTCTGGAGGGTGATCACAATGATAGATTACAGCGAGACGGGAATTTCCACCGAAAAGGTCTCGGACGATTATCTTTTGCTCAACAGCTGCGGAATTGAGCATTTGCACGATCGCGACCGCGGAAGTATGCGGAAAAACGGACGCTCGGATTACCATATTTTATACATCGAACGAGGTGCCTGTCGGCTCAGACTTGGCGAAAATGAGGTCAGAGTCGGCGAGGGCGGGCTGATACTCTTTCGCCCGGGAGAACCGCAAATATACAGCTTTTTGGCGATCGACGATTCGATATCGCATTACATACACTTTACCGGCAGCGGTATCCCCGAGCTTTTCGAAAGGCTCGGGATCGGTGAGATACGCTTTTTCGAGATGGGCGAGAGCAGCCGATATAAGCAGATTTCGGCTGAAATGGTTCGCGAGTTCACGATGAAGCAGCCCTTTTACGAGACGATCTGCGCGGCAAAGCTGATGGAATTGTTTGCGCTGATCGCGAAGAAATATTCGCTGCGTCACAATCGAGTCAGCCACATCGGCGAGAGTCGCATAGATGCCGCCTGCCGAAGGATATACGAAAATCTTGCGTCCCCGCCGTCGACGGCGGAGCTTGCCGCCGATTCCTGCCTATCGGTCAGCCGCTTCACACATCTTTTCCGTGAGGTGACCGGACGCTCACTGCACGATTTTATAATATCAATGCGGATCGATCGTGCAAAGGAGCTGCTTTCGACCGGTGAATTGTCGGTCAAGGAGACCGCTCAGGCGGTGGGCTTTGAGGATCAGAATTATTTTTCGCGTCTCTTTAAGTCGCGAACGGGTCTTCCGCCGAGAGAGTACAGATAGCTTGAAGGTGTAAATTTTTTTCGAAAAATTCGTGCAGTAAGTCTGCGGCTATTGACTTTTTCGCGAAAATATGCTACAATATACACAAGGAGTCGTGTTCAAAATGAATCGCTCAAAGAGAGCGGCTCATTTGAATGACTTGCTTCGGACTTCAATGGGGGTGGTCGGATTGAGAATGACCGAGACCGAGCGTCAAGCGCGGATAGCGGCGATAATCGACGAATTTACGCTGATGGATGACGCATTCATGTCAGAGGTCTTTGACGGTCAAAACGAGATCGTCGGACTTTTGCTGAGGATAATTTTGCAGAGGGACGATCTTGTTGTCACGAGCGTCAAGACTCAGCACGAATACAAAAGCTCGACTATGCGCTCGGTAAAGCTGGATGTTCGCGCGGTTGACGCGAGCGGAAAGATATATGATATCGAGATACAGCGTTCGGATCGAGGCACCGGAGCGCGTCGTGCGAGGTTTTACAGCAGTATGATCGACCGTGATCTGCTCGAGCAGTCGCAGTCCTTCGATGAGCTGGTCGATACCTATGTGATATTTATCACCGAAAACGATAAATTTCGCAGAGGTCTTCCGCTGTATCATATCGAGCGCAAGATAACCGAGCTTGACGATGAGCCCTTCGGCGACGGAGCACATATTATATATGTGAACGGTGAGTATCGAAACGCGAACGATCCGATAGGTCGGCTGATGCACGATTTCAACTGTAAAAAAGCGGGCGAAATGTTTTATCCCGAGATATCCGAGCGCGTGAGATATTTCAAGGGAAATGAAGAAGGAGGCAATAGATATATGAACCGATTATTCGAGGAATTCATCAAAGAAGAATGCGCGGATTATGTGAAGCTGGCGGATAAACGAGTCGAGGAAGCCGAAAAGCGGGCGAAGGACGTTGAGCGAAAAGCCAAGGATGCCGAGAAAAAAGCTAAAGACGTTGAGCGAAAAGCTGAAGAAGCCGAAAATGCTCGAGAATCCGAACGCCGAAATACTATACGGCTAGTAAAATACTTTATCAAGAGCGCGACTTTGCCACATATTGAGATAGCCGAGCTTTCGGGACTTTCGCTTGCCGAGGTCGAGGCTGTTGCACGCGGCGAGGAGATATGATCTATAGCATTTTGCCCGGGACGAAGGTATTCGTCCCGGGCTTTCTTGCTTTTTGAAAAATATTTTTTGATTTTTTTGAAATTCTTTCGAAAATCCTGTAACCTTTCGCACTGTCGAGACACTAATTATTAGACGCATAATTGTGACCGCGGATCGGCACGCGATTTTGCGAATAAATTAAACTGCGAAAGGTATGGTCTCTACGATGGCTAAGAATAAGAATTATCCCCTCTACGAGGTTTCCCCCTTTACCGATTTTAAGGATATGCTCAGACAGGCGGTCGAGAACGACGGCGAAAAGGTC
>CAYRKS010000234.1:0-564 GCA_964424855.1 uncultured Lachnospiraceae bacterium | reverse complement strand
GCAGCGTTACCTACAACGAATTCAAGAAAGAGAGCGAGCAGCTCGGAACCGGTCTCGCATCGCTCGGTATCACCGCCGATCATGTCGCAATGATCAGCGAGAACCGCTACGAATGGATACTCACCTATGTGACCGTCCTCAACACCGAGGGCGTTTACGTTCCGGTGGATAAGGAGCTGCCCTTCCAGGAGATCATCAACATCCTGGCGCACAGCGACACTAAGGTCGTCTTCTTCTCGAAGGCATATGAGCAGAAATTCCGCGAGAACGCGGGAAGTCTGCCGTGGATCAAATATTTCATAGGAATCGACCTTGCGCCCGAGGCTTCGGACGACCGTTTCATCTCTATGGGCGGACTTATGATGAAGGGTGCGGAGCTGCTTGAAAACGGCGACACGACCTATCTCTCGCTCGATCCGAAGGACGATGAGCTCAAAATGCTCGTTTACACCTCGGGAACGACCGGCACCTCGAAGGGCGTAATGCTCTCGCTGCACAATCTCGTTTCGAGTGTTTATTACGGACTCCAGATATCGACGGTTTACGACACCTGCCTTTCGGTGC
>CAYRKS010000233.1:0-3090 GCA_964424855.1 uncultured Lachnospiraceae bacterium | reverse complement strand
CCGAATTCGGCATTGAAAAGGTGGGCGTATGGCACGCCTTCAACGGCTACTGGAACGGAGTTGACATCGACTCCGAGCTGTACGAGCAGCAGAAGGACAACCTTTTCATCGATTCAACCGGCGCGGCTATTCCCTCTCTCGATGAGGAAAAGGCGTTCAAGTTCTGGGACGCATGGCATTCCTTCCTCGCCTCCGAGGGCGTTGATTTCCTCAAGGTCGATAATCAGTCATCGAACACCTCGCACATCGTCGGCACTATAAACACCGCAGAGGGCTGCCGTATCGCTCACCGCGCAATCGAGCGTTCGTTCGTGAAGAACTTCGGCGGCGCAGTCATAAACTGCATGGGAATGGATATGGAAAACGTGCTCGCGCGTCCCTCCACTCCCCTCTCAAGAAACAGCGACGACTTCTTCCCGAGAGTCGAGCGCGGCTTTATAAAGCACCTCACTCAGAACGTATACAGCGCGATCTGGCACGATCAGATGTACTACTGCGACTTTGATATGTGGTGGTCGAATCATCACGAATCGGCTGTCCAGAGCGGCGTTCTCCGCGCAATCTCGGGTTCGCCGATATATGTCAGCGACAAGATCGGCGAGAGCAGCTATGAGCATATCCTCCCGACGATAACGAACGACGGTAAGGTCATGCTCTGTGACCATGCGGCGCGTCCGACCACCGACTGCGTTTACACCGACTGCACCGCCGAAAATAAGCTCCTCAAGGTCTGGAACAGCGCGGGCGACTGCTTCGGCGCGGCTGCCTTTAACGTGAGCGACGGCGATGTCACCGATGTACTCGATTTCTCAACCATTCCCGGACTTTCGCATGATGCGGAGTATGTCGCATATGAGTATTTCACGAAGAAATATGTCCGCGTCTGCTATTGCAGTGAGATAGAGCTCACACTTCCGAAGGACGGAGTTGCGGTCTGGTCGATCTATCCGGTCGTGCATCCGAACGAGGATTCTGACGAGGGCGCATACATAATGATGGGTGACATCGAAAAGTATCTCCCGATAGCCTCCGACAAGAAGTACATGGCGATTCTCTCCGAGATACTCTGAGCTTCCACAGACCTGTGGAAGCGGCGGAGCGCATTTCCGAGCGACCGATAAAGATAAAATAAAAGCGTTACCATCGGTATCGCCATGCAAAACCACCCACCGTTTACCGACAGGCTCGGAAACGGTGGGCTTTTGTCATATTTCAAAAAAGCTCCCGACTCCGCATTTTAACTGCGAAGTCGGGAGCTGAATATTATTTCAGAGCGCGGGTTCGAATATCATTCCTTGATCTCAACGACCGGGGAGATGACTATTCCCATCGGGCGAAGCTGATATTCATTGCACCATCTGTCACCCGAGGTGCGCCAGATGCCGGGGCCGACCCATTTGTCACCCTTGCAGGTGTTGTGGAGCGCACCGAAGGCATTATAGCGGTTGCCGTAAAGCTTGTAGGTGATCGTGTGCTTTCCGGCAGAGACCTTGCCGAGCTCGAGGCGGTAGGGCGGGAGTGCGATAACACCCTTATCCTCACCGTCGAGGAACACTCTGACAAGTGCGCCGACATATTCGGTAACGCGAACGGTGAGATCGCAATCGGGAGTTTCGATCTCCTCATCATATTCGATGTTTCCTGTGTAGAATGGCAGAGACTGAGCGGTTATGTTCGAGAAGCCGAGCTTTTCGGGGAGCGCGGTTATCGTCTTTTCGCAGCCCGCGATTTTTACGCCGAAGCTGCCGAGAAGATAGCACCACTCGATCTTGGTTCTGATACCGATCGGACTTCTGACCAGAAGCTCGTTCTCGCCCTTTACTATCTTGGGAAGCGCAAGCTTTTCGATCGACTCATCGACAAAATATCCGTCGGGACGGCTTTCGCTCTTTACGCCGTTGAGTATCACCTCGCAGAGCGAAGCGTTTTCGATAGCAAGGAACGCGCCCTCGTATTCGATATCGGAGTTGAAGTGTATCTTGAGATCGACACTGTGCGTGAGCTCCTCTGCCGGCTCTACCCACGGCTGTGCGCCGTTGTACGCCGGTAGCTTTGCCTCCTGTGCCGCCATATTGTTGAGACGGAGCATTTCCTCCTCGGTATGCCATTCGCCGTCCGAGGTGAGCGAGCTTGAATCGACTCTCCACTCCGCCGAATCGAGCAGAACGGCATTCGGCTCGTCAAGACGATATGCGACCGGCTTTCTGCAATATATCTCACGGATAGTCTTCTTCTGCTCGACCGTCTCGCAGGTTATCGAAGGATCGTAGGGCAGAAGCTTTAAGAGCAGGCTGTCGTGCGAATACATCGATCTTCTGACAACGGTATTGCCGTTTTCTATGCTGTAGGGAATGCTGTATACCTTACCGGTGAGAGTATCCCAAACTATCGGGGTAAATTTACCCTTTATCGTGATCGTGAGAGCATCCGCGCTGTTGTAGCTCGCGCGGTTTCCCGCGAGATTGACATTTCTGCCGTTGCAGATGAAGAGCCAATTGCAGTCATTGTCCTCACGGTAGTTATAGATATAGGAGCCCGCGATATTTCCGCTTGCATCGCGGATTCCGACACAGCGGAAGGGTTCGAGCGCGGATATCAGCGCGTCACGCGAGAAGAGGATATTTTCGCAGTCGGAAAGCAGCTCGGACGGTGCATTCGAGCGGACGGCATCAGCATATTTCGGAGCGTCGCCCATGACGATGACGGTTCCGCCGGCAGCCTTGAATTTTTCGAGTGCATCGAGAGTGGTGCTGCGGACGGTCTCGAGTCCGGGAAGGATCACGACCTTGTAGGACATCTCGCCGACCTTGAGCTCCTTGTCGGCAGCTCCACAGAACTGCTCGGGGAGCAGGCTCTCGCTGATAAGGTCGAAGTCATACTGAGCGAAGAGGAGCCAATCGACCGTGCTCTGGAAGTTGCCCTCGATCTGCGAACGGATGGTTCCGGTGTTTTCGGAGGGTCCCCAGTGGAGCCAATAGCTCTCGACCGGATGGATAACCGCGATATCAACCTTCGGCTTTCCGCGGGTGAGTGCGGTGTTAAGACGTGCGAAGTGATCCTCGATATAGGGATATTCCTTATGCCACGGAG
>CAYRKS010000232.1:0-3104 GCA_964424855.1 uncultured Lachnospiraceae bacterium | reverse complement strand
CTCCTGCAAGGTATTGATTCTTAAACATAAATAATGCCCTTTCTGCTCCTTCGTGGGAGCTTTTGCTATCTGTTTCGGCGCGAGTTCTGCCGCGAAGGCTCTATATCATAGGCTTTCGCTCGGCATTTCGTTCGGAACATAATTATTATACTACATTTACTCGATTTTTGCAAGATGCTTTTCAAAAAAATTCATCCGAGAAATGTAACAAATATTTTAACGCGCTAAAATCCGCCCCTGCAAATCCGATCGACTTGTCAAGACTGACAAATAAGCCGCCTCGGTGATTTTTTTCGGCTCTCTCGAATATCCTTTTGATATAAACAAAACGGAGGTAGGGAAAAATGTCACAGCGCACCGCTCGCATAAGCTTCATAAAAAACGGCTCGATACTGACCCTCGTATCACTCGCTTCGCGCCTTATCGGAGTCGGCTTCAATTCGGTCGTCGCCGCGCGGCTCGGAGCGGACGGTCTGGGGCTTCAGAGCCTTATCTCGAGCGTCACGGGACTCGCGCTGACGCTTGCGGTATCGGGTGTTCAGCTGGCTTCCAATCGGCTCTGCGCCGAGGCTTTGGAGGATGAGGAGCGGCGGCGCGCGCTCGGACGCTGTGCGGTCTATGCGTCGGTCTGCGGTATGCTCTCGGGATTTATGCTTTTTGTGCTTGCCGACGCGGCGGCGGTGGCTATCGGGGACAGACGCGCGGCTCTGCCGCTTCGGATACTCTCGGCGGGACTTTTGCCGAGTGCGCTTTCGGCGGCTCTGATGGGATATTTTTCGGCGGTGCGCAGGGTTTCGCGGACTGCGGCGGCTTCGATGCTCGAGCAGCTGACGCGACTCGGATTGACGATGCTTTTCTTTCGAGTCCTTCCGACCGAGCTTGAGACCTCCTGCGCCGCGCTGGCACTCGGAGCGACGCTTTCGGGGCTACTGTCCTTCCTTTTGCTGTGTGGACTTTATCGGCGCGAGAGGGTGAGCGGGGAGCGGTCGAGGGGAGGGAAGAGCTTTGCGCCGTCGAGGGTATTCGGGAGCTGCTCGGAGAAAATAAATTCCGAGAGTCGAACGGAGGATGAGACCGAGGAAAACAATACCTCGCGACATTCCGAACGGTCGGTGGGATGCTCGGCGATAAGTTCAAGAGCCAACCTTTCGAGCTTGGACGGCAAAATCGATGTAACCAACGCTGCGCGGTATTCCGAACGGTCTGTGGAACATTCGGCAGTGAAGTCAAGAGCCGATCTTTTGAGCGGAGACAATGAAATCGCGGAAACCAACGCTTCGCGACATTCGGTGGGGTCGAGCGGATATCCGAAAGCCGACCGCTCGAGCCGATTTGAATACATTACCCGCGCTTCACTGCGTTGGAGACTCTGTAAGCCGCGATGCGGGGCTGTGGCGACCGATTGTGTATCCTCGCACATCATTGATGGGGGAACCGCGCTCGGTGTCGGAGCGGCTCTGAAGCCTCGAGCGCAAACGCAGAGCGCGAAATCGCAGTGTCAAAATGCTCGAGAGAGAAGTACTCTCGGCAGAGCCGAGCGACAAAGCGCGAAGGGTCAAAATACTCAAGCTCAAAAGCCGCGGGAGCGAAACGCTCATATTCAAAACGCGAAATCACACGGTCTCCGAGGTGAACGCCACCTTGGACGCGGGACAAAGCCCCGTGTGCGGCTCGAGCCGCTGACCGCGAAGCTCCTGTCGATAACCCTTCCGACCGCGGCGGCGGCGTATCTTCGCTCGGGGCTGACCACGCTCGAGCATATCCTGATCCCGCGCGGACTACGCAAAAATCCCGTGTCGAGCGGTGCCGCGCTCGCGTCCTACGGGAGCCTTTCGGGGATGGCGATACCGATCGTTATGCTCCCGACCGCACTGCTCTATTCCTTCACGTCACTGCTTGTGACCGAGCTTGCCGAGGCGAGGGCGAGAGGGGAGGGGGAGCGGATCAAATCGATCTGCCGTGGGGCGATCTGCCTGACGGTGGGCTTTTCGCTGATCTGCGCGGTACTTTTGTACGCCTTCGCCGATCGGCTCGGGATGCTGATCTACAAAAGCGAGGATTGCGGGCGACTGGTCAGGCTGATGGCTCCGCTCGTGCCGGTGATGTATCTCGACCACGCGATAGATTCTATTCTGAAGGGTCTTGGCAAGCAGCTATATTGCATGAAGGTGAACCTGATCGATTCGGCTCTGTCGGTGGTGCTTGTGCTGATTTTATGCGAACGTCTCGGGATATACGGCTATGTGCTGACGATATACATTTGTGAGGGAGTGAACGCGCTGATGAGCTGCGCGGCGTTGCCGTATACGGCGAAGCCTTTAAGTGAAGGGTGAAGAGTGAAAAGTGAAGAGTGGCGGAAACGACTTGACGCACAGCGTCAAGTCGTTATTTTATTATATGTCGCGCGTTGCGCGACGGAGTGAAGAGTTTTGTGAGTACTTTCCTATTACTTGCACGGCTTCGCCGCGCAGGTGGCACTACTAAATTTTGGAAGGAAATTTTGAGCCGATTTTTAGTGTAAATTCGATAATAGATTATAGCATACGAAAGCGCGGTATACACATAAACAACAAAAAGGTGGCACCGGTGGCAGTGGCACTTGCTTTTTTGTATTCGTCAGAGATTTTGTGGGAGTGTGGAGTGTTGAGAGTGGAGAGTGCAGAAGTGGTGAGTTGAGAGTGGAATTTGGAGCTTGGAGTTAGCGCGGCTCAAGCTCACAGGTTATTTATAACGCCTAACTCCTCACTCCCGATTTTCTCAGCTCTCAGCATTCAACATTCCATGCTCCCAATTCCTGATTTTCTCAGCTCTCCAAACTCAACACTTAACTCTTAACACTATCCCCTCCACCCTTCTCACTCTCCTTCTTTATCCTTTCGGGAAAATTCTGAAAATCTTGCACAAAAAAGCTTATTATAAATCGAAATACTTGTTTCAAAAATGTACCGTTTTGACTTTCTCACGATAAGAAAAATAGAGCATAATACACAACAAAAATTCCCCGAAACAAAAAATAGGGGGGATAGAAGGTTTGGAGTTAAAAATCCCCACTAAGCATATCCCGCTCCCGCGCGGCTTCGCCGCGCTAACTCCAAGCTCCAAAC
>CAYRKS010000231.1:0-3119 GCA_964424855.1 uncultured Lachnospiraceae bacterium | reverse complement strand
GTGCGCTATTCCTGCGGCGAGGAGGTTATAAAATTCCTGTCGCTCTCGGGCGATCCCGAGCCGACGCTGAAGGCGTTTGAATCGATGCAGTCGGTTACGCTCCGTGTGAACACTTTGCGCTCCTCGCGTGAGGAGCTGCTCGAGGAGCTTTCGAGGCTCGGTATCGAGGCGAGTGCCTCAGAGGTGTCGCCGTTCGGGATAAAGCTCGGTGCGACCCTTCCCGAGGAGGTTCGCGTGCTGATAGAGGACGGAAGGGTCTTTGTACAGGACGAAGCCTCTCAGCTTGCGGCAATCGCGCTTTCGCCGAAGGCGGGCGAACGGGTCTACGACATCTGCGCGTGTCCGGGCGGAAAGAGCTTTTCGCTGGCGATGGAGATGGAGAACAAGGGCGAGCTTTTCGCCTTTGATCTTCACAAAAACAAGCTCTCGCTGATCGAGAGCGGCGCAAAGCGTCTCGGGATCGATATAATAAGGATCGGCGAGAAAAACGGCTCGATATATGACGAAGCACTCGCTTCGACCGCCGACAGGATACTCTGCGACGTTCCCTGCTCGGGGCTGGGAGTAATCGCAAAGAAGCCCGAGCTGCGCTACAAATCCGAGAGCGAGATATCAGGGCTTCCGAGGGTGCAGTATGCGATCCTCGACAATTCGGCGAGATATCTCAAGCCGGGCGGACGGCTCTGCTATTCCACCTGCACACTTAATCCGCGCGAGAACGATGAGATCGTCGAGAAGTTTTTGACCGAGCATACCGATTTTGAAGCGGTGAGCTTTTCGGTCGGCGGCTTTGACGCTCCGAGCGGAAAACTGACCTTAAGACCCGAAACGAGCGGCACGGACGGCTTTTTCATCTCGCTTCTCGAAAGAAAAAACGGCTGAGGCTCCGGCGAATGCGAGCTTATTGAAATATCGCAGTGCCGCAGACTGTAGATTTGAACGAAAGGAATCCTTAAATTATGAATGAAGCTGACAGCAAGGTCGATCTCCTCTCGATGGATATACCCGAGCTTGAGGAATTTCTCGCCGAGCTCGGCGAGCCGAAATACCGCGCGGCGCAGATATTTTCGTGGATGCACCGCGGAGTTGACATTTCGGGCATGACGAATCTCTCGAAGAAGCTGCGCGAAACGCTTTCGGAGCGCGCCGAGGTGTTCTTCCCGAGGGTCGAGCAGAAGCTTGTCTCAAAGCTCGACGGAACGGTCAAATATCTCTTCGCGCTCTCGGACGGGAACGTGATCGAGAGCGTTTTCATGCGCTACAAGCACGGAAACACGATCTGCATTTCGAGCGAGGTCGGATGTCCGATGGGCTGCCGCTTCTGCGCCTCGACGATCGGAGGTCTCGTGCGAAAATTAAAGCCCTCCGAGCTTTTGGGACAGGTTATCTCGGCGCAGTGCGACATGGGCGAACGGATATCTAACATCGTCATGATGGGAATAGGCGAACCGCTCGACAACTATGACAACGTGGTAAAATTTCTCCGTCTGGTCGGCGATCCGCAGGGCATAAACATCGGCAGCCGCCACATCTCGCTCTCGACCTGCGGACTTGTGAACAAGATCGACGAGCTGGCAAAGCTCGATCTTCAGATAACCCTTTCGATCTCGCTGCACGCGGCGGATGATGAAACGCGGTCATCGATAATGCCGGTGAACAACAAATGGAACATCGCGTCACTGCTTGATGCCTGCCGAAGATATTTCGAGGCGACCGGACGACGTATATCCTTCGAATACACGCTTATAGCGGGAAAGAACGATTCTCCGGCGTATGCGAGAAAGCTGGCTTCCACGCTTAAGCACGGACTTTACCGCGGCTCGAAGCCCTTTCCTATCCATGTGAATCTTATCCCGGTAAACGAGGTCGCGGAGACCGGCTTCGTGCGCTCGGGAGTGTCGGCGGTGAACGAATTTGCGCATATCCTTGAAAAGGAAGGGATAAACGCAACGGTCAGGCGCAAGCTCGGCTCGGACATAAACGCCTCCTGCGGACAGCTGAGGCGGGCAAAGCTCGATTCGTCCGAGACGGCGGACGGCGAGTCGGAAAATATTTAATTTTTTGTAAACTGCGCTCACGTTCATTCGGAATACATATTATTGAGGTATAATATACCCGGTTAGTTCTCCGACTCTCCAAGGGTCGGTGAAACGCGGAAAGGTATGGCAAGCTTGTGAAAACAGAATTTTACGGCAGAAGGGTTCGCTCTGCCAATCAGGACAGCTACATAGTCGGCAGACTCTGCGAGAATGCCTCGCTTTGCGTGGTCTGCGACGGAATGGGCGGTGCGAAGAGCGGAAACGTCGCGAGCGAATGTGCGGCGGTTGTCTTTGCCGAGAAGGTGAAGAAATACGCTCTTGCGCACATTTCGGGCGGAATAATGGAGCTTGACAGCGAGGATGCCTGTGTCATTCTCGACGATGCGGCGCACGACGCAAACTCGGCGGTATACAAGAAGTCGCAAAGCTCACCCGCCTTCAAGGGAATGGGTACGACGCTGGTCGCCGCGCTTATCTGCGACGATGTTGCATATGTTATAAATGTCGGGGACAGCCGTTTATATCTCATTTCGGACAACACGATAACTCAGATAACGCACGATCACTCGTATGTTCAGCACCTCATCGACAGCGGCTCACTCACGGTCGAGGACGCGCGAAATCACCCCTACCGCAATCGTATAACCCGTGCGGTCGGCGTTGCCAGCCGACTCGAGGCGGACATATACTCGGTGGATCTTTCGAATCTCGACTGCTGCTATCTGCTGCTCTGCTCGGACGGTCTTTCGGGACAGCTGCTGCCCGAGGATATTTACGGTATAATCGCCGCAGAGCCCGAGGACACCGAGCTTTCGGACAGTGAGAGTGAGCTTTCGGAAAAGACCGCGCGGCTGATCGATGCGGCAAACGCTGCGGGCGGTCCGGACAACATAACCGCGCTGCTTATAAAGTGTATGGGCGAGACTGACGATGAGATAACGACGCTCGGCTCCGATATGCTCGGCGAGGATGGAGACTGACATGGTAGATTCATTTGAAAAGTATGTCGGGCAGGTCTTCGACAAGCGATATCGTATAATGAAGGTCATCGGCATTGGCGGAATGGCGGTCGTTATTGAG
>CAYRKS010000230.1:0-3120 GCA_964424855.1 uncultured Lachnospiraceae bacterium | reverse complement strand
CTACGCTTTCGCCGGAAGAAAGATGAAGAAGAGAGACTTCCGTTCTCTCTGGATCGCTCGTATTTCCGCTCAGGCTAAGGTCTGCGGCATGAACTATTCGACCCTTATGCACGGTCTTAAGCTTGCAGGCATCGACCTCAACAGAAAGATGCTTGCAGAGATCGCCGTTGCAGACAAGGATGCGTTCGCTGCAATTGCAGAGCAGGCTAAAGCAGCTCTCGCAAAATAATTACGAAATAACCGGCTCTGCCGGTTATTTTTGTTTATAGAGAAGGGCTATTCTTTTAGCGAAAGGCGGGTGTTTATTTATGCCGAAGCATGAGGTCATCACGAGTCGGAAAAATCCGCTCGTTGTGCAGCTTTCGAAGCTTTCGGACAAAAAAGCTCGGGACGAGGAGGGGCTGTTTCGCCTCGACGGTATCAAGCTTTTTAATGAAGCGATAAAGAGCGGGCTGAAGCTCGAATACATTTTTGCATCAGAAAAGCAGCTTGAGAAGCTGAGTGAGGAGATATTTTCGACCGAAGCTAGGGTCTTTCAGGTGACTGACGAGGTTCTGGAGCGGATGACCGACGAGAAGGCACCGCAGGGGCTTATAGCTGTGGCACGGAGCTTTGATACACTTCCGCTACCGACCGAGATTCCGAAGGATTTTCGCGCACTGCTGCTTTCATCGATACGCGACCCGGGAAATCTCGGGACTATAATACGGACGGCGTATGCTTTCGGGGTCGATCGGGTGTTCATAAGTCCCGACTGTGCGGACATATATTCGCCGAAGACGATCCGCGCGGCGATGGGGACGATATTCAGGCAGAGCATAACGATCTCGGACGAGCTTACGGCGATATCGAGGCTTCGTGAGCTTGGCTGTGAGGTATATGCGGCGGCACTCGGACGTGATTCGCGCGTACTCGGAAAATTTGAGCTGCCGAGCCGAGTCTGCTTTGCGGTCGGAAACGAGGGACACGGACTTTCGGACGAGGTGATCGAGGCTTCGAGCGGAAGCGTGATCATACCTATGGTCGAGGGCTGTGAATCGCTCAATGCTGCGGGAGCGGCGGGAATACTCGCATGGGAGAGCCTAAAGGCAAGGCTGTAAGGTAGGATAAAAGCATTCGGTGATATATGTTATCAAATCACGGGATGTTGGAGAGCGGACAAAATTTTGAATGACTTATTTAATGGATTGCGTTGCATAACGTAAATTATCAAACGATGCCACACGGTTTTTCCTGAACAGAGTGGTGGGCTTTGAGTGACGGCTGCGGTGCGATCGATTGTAAATCTTCTGACGCGGGTAGGGGCTGAAGCGAAAGCTCGCAAGAAGCTCGCGCGATCGGAATGATGGAGCAAACGATTATGCAACCAATGTTATACAATTGAGAAAATCAACTTAATGCGAATGAGGATTGTGCAATCATTGTTGCACAATCGGAGGCGGCGCGGTATGCGAGTCTTTCGAAGTCCGCGATAGAGCCTTGCAAAGCGTTATTACACGGTGGCGGTCTTGAGACGATATGCGGATTGGCGAACGATCCGGAAAGGATTATCACAAAAATGAAGCTTACAAATGCACTTATTTACAGCACCGAAAAGCGGTGCTTTATCCCGGGCGAGCTGTCGGTCGAGAGCGGCGTGATAGTCGGCGATTCGACCGATGAGGCGATAGACCTCGGCGGGAAGCGCGTTATCCCGGGAATGATAGACATACACACGCACGGTCAGGGGGGCTATGAGTCCACCGAGGTCGATGTTGACGGTATGAAGGAGATGGCGAAGTCATATGCGAAGGTCGGAACGACCTCGTTCATGCTCACTCTCATGTCTCAGCCGTTCGATATCCTCGAAAACTGCATCGATGTTGCGATAAAAGCGACCGACGGCGGCAAAAATGATCTTGGAATGCTCGGAGTTTATCTCGAGGGACGCTACATCAGCCTTGCAAAGAGGGGGGCGCACGATCCGAGGTATATTGCCGCACCGAACGCCGACGAGCTTGAGAGCCTGATACGTCGCGCCGCGCCGCTCGGCAGATTTTACACGATCTGCGCACCCGAGGTTGAGGGAACGAAGGAGCTGGTCGAGCGTGCGGTATCGCTCGGAGCTGCGGTCGCAATCGGTCACTCGAACGCGGCATATGAGGAATGTGTCGATTGCATCGGTTGGGGCGCGAATTCCTTCACTCACCTTTACAACGGAATGAGCGGGCTTTCGCACCGTTCGCCCGGCTGTGTCGGAGCGGCTTTAGCCGAGGACACATATGTTGAGCTGATCTGCGACGGTGTACACGTATCGCCTGCGGCGGTCAAGGTGGCATACCGTGCGAAGAAGGATAAGCTCATACTGATAACCGATTCGGCACCCGCGGCTGGACTTCCCGAAGGGAATTACACGATGGGCGGCGCGGAGGTTGTTGTTCGCGACGGCGCGGTATTTTTGACCGACGGAACGCTCACGGGCGGCTCTATCTCGCTCTTCACGGCGATGAACAATCTCACGCGGTTTGCGGGGATATCGCTTGAGGAGGCTATACCGACGGCGACCGAAAATCCTGCAAGACTTCTCGGTGTATACGACAAGGTAGGCTCGCTCGAGCTCGGAAAGCGCGCGGACTTCATAGTCCTCAACGAGGACGGCGGGATATTCGAGATATACCAAGGCGGAAAGCGAGTCGTTGTCTGACAGACATCCGATTTACTTCGTACGATCGCAAAATAACAAAATAATTTACTCGAAGACCGTGAGAATACTCACGGCGAACGATCAAAAAATCAAAGGAGGAAGCAGCTATGTGCAACTGCTGTAACGAAAGCAAGGGAAAGTTTTATATAACCACGGCTATCGCATACGCATCGGCAAAGCCGCACATCGGAAACGTATACGATCCGGTAATGGCCGACTGCATCGCGAGACGCAAGCGTCAGGAGGGATATGAGGTATTCCTCATGACCGGAACCGACGAGCACGGTCAGAAGATCGAGGAGAAGGCAAAGGCGAAGGGGATCACTCCGAAGGAATATGTTGACGGAGTAGCCGGAGAGGTAAAGGCGGTCTGGGACACGGTAGGTACCTCGTATGACAAGTTCATGCGCACGACCGACGACTATCATGTCGAGACG
>CAYRKS010000229.1:0-3124 GCA_964424855.1 uncultured Lachnospiraceae bacterium | reverse complement strand
GCCGATTGCAAGAGCTTTAACACTTTTTTTACATTCGCGACGGTATTTTTTCAAAAATGCCGCCCGGATCGAACGACTCGGGCGGCAGAATTATTTTATTATATCGAAATTCATTTCGCTTTTTCGAAGACGCTTCGTTTCGCGGGCTCAGCGTCCGCAACACTTTTTGTACTTTTTGCCGCTTCCGCAGGGGCAAAGCTCGTTGCGTCCGACCTTTCGATCCTTTTCGACCGGTGCGATCTCACTGAGCTGCTTCAGCATTCCGAAGCGGGTCGCGTCTGGGAGATCGTCAGCCTCGATAAGCTCGCGGCGAAGCTCCTCGGGCGATATCTCACCCTTTTCGATAAGTCGCTTCATGTTGTCTCCGACGGTGATGTTCGGCAGCTCCTCGCTGCTCGGAGTAATGCTTTTTAGCTCGAGCGGAGTATAGCCGCGGTTCTCGGGGATCCTGAGGTTGTTCATGAAATCGACGTAGAGCGGTATGAAGGTTTTACACTGAGCTTCGGACACCTTTATTTCGAAATCCTCAAATATCGAGATCACATCGTTCATGTCATTCACGTCGGTGAGACTGATCAGCGCGATCATATTCTTCAGCATCTCATCCTCAAAGCCGAAGCTCTCGGTCAAAAATTTCGCGAGCGCGGACTTTTCGGGCGAAGCCTCGACATAGCACATATCGCTGTACTCCAAAAATTCCTTCTTCTCGGGTATGTAGTAGGGCTTTGCGCTTTGCTGTGCCTTGAGCTTGACGTAATAATTCTCGTCATCCTCCTCGTCGCAGTCGATGAGTATGCGGTCGATAAGCTCTCGGTCGAGCGGACCGCCCGCTCGACCGTCGATGTAGACCTCATCCTCCGAAAGGATGTAATACCCCTCGTTCTCGTGACGTGCAACCTCGCAGAAGGCGAGAAATTCCTCGTCGGTTACGAGTCCGGGATTCTGCGAAAGGATGATCTCCTTCGCCTTCGAAAGCGGGATTATCTTGTAAAGGTGCTTCATCGCGCAGAAATATTTTCTGAGCAGACGGAAGGTCGTGTCCTTCAGCGGGATGGCGCGATAGAGCGAGTTGAGCTTCTGGCGACCGTAGATTTCGGGAACATTGATTTCGTTGTTTGAGTTTTCTGTGATTTCAGGCATTTCTTGATTTCTTTCTGTGATTTTCTGTAAAAATAGATTGGTTTAGGAGCTTTTCCTGCGGTTCATGCGATAGTATATGAGGCAGGATACCGCAGATATCGTGAGCGAAAGCGCACAGGCGATGAGAAAGGTCGGCGAGGTCGGATCGGTCAGCGACATACCGATGAGGGTCGCGGAGAGTATACCGAAAAGTGTTCCGACAAGGCTTCCCGAAATGTAGGTCGGGAAGCTCATCCGCGAGCTTCCGAGATACATACTGACCACATCCATCGGCAGCATATTCAAGGCGCGCAGTATGTATGCGATGAACCAGCGATTCTTGCCCGATTCGGCGATCTCACTTATCTTCGGATTCTTTTTGAGCAGACGCTCGACCGCTTGAAGCCCGATAAAGCGTCCGACGAGATACCCCACACTCAGCTCGACCGCCATACCGATAAGGTTTATAAATATCGCGGGAAGCGTCGGAAAATAAAGTCCGACTGCGATCTGAAGCACCATCAGCGGCGGAAAAACGAGCAGCGTTTTCACAACATAAAGCGTTAGCATGAATATCGCCGCCAAAATATAGCTTTCGGGCGTGTATCCGAGTATCGCCTCGACCGAAAATTCCTTTCCAGAGGCTAAATACCAAAGCATACCGCCGACCAGCACGACGATAACGACACCGCGCAGGATATTCATAAGTAGCGAGACGCGGCGTGAAGCGGAGGAGTTCATTTGAGCAAAACTTCCTCGTTCGTGCCGTAGAATATGTCCTCGCGTCCCGCGATATAGTCGCAGAAGCGTTCGATAACTTCCCAGTTTTTGTCAGTCTCGAACTCGTAGGAGTGTCCCCAGACATAGAATATCTGCGGAGTTTCGGGCTTCAGCTCGACAAATCGCTTCGCAAGCTCCATCAGCTGCGGATCGTTGTGATGACAGGTCGGATTAAAGCGGAGCAGATTGGTCTGAGGCTCGAACGAATGGGTCGAACGCACGGTGCGGCAGTATTTTATCCCGAGCTCGGCAAGCACCTCGACCGTTTCGTCACTGTAGCTGCCGTAGGGGTACGCCATTCCGACCGGAATTCTTCCGGTCACAGCCTCGAGATTTATCATGTCGGTAATGACCTCCGCGCGGCAGGTCGCACGATCGAGCTTTTCAAGGTGGGGATGAGTCAGTGAGTGGCAGGCAAGCTCATGCCCCTTGTAGGCATCGCGAAGCTCGCTCCAGGTGTAATACTCGATCCGAGCGTCATTTTTGATATGAAACGGGCGGGTATCGGTCTTAGGGTGACGCGAGGTATTTATATTGAAGGTTCCCTTCATTCCGTATTTGTTCAGAAGCTCCATGAGTCTTCCGTCGGGACAAACTCCGTCGTCGTAGCTGAAGGTCAAAGCCTTGAGCTTTCCATTAAACATTTTTCCAAATCGACCGCCGACACCGAGGGCGCGGAGCGGTCTTCTCCTTTTTTTGAAAAGTTTGAAAGGTGAGTGCCTATATAGTATACCACATCTCGCGTCATTTGTCAAGTCAAACAGCGGCGTTTTTTGAAAAGAGGGCGAAAAAAGCCCGCTGTGACGCGATAATTTCACAAAAGCCGTTTCGGTCGCTTTTTTATGCAAGAGGGAGAAAAGCCGGAAAAGCTCGAAAATGACTTGCAATTGTGTACGATTTATGATATAATGGTAGCGTAAAATATTTAATATGAAAGGTCATTTGTTACTATGGATGCACTCTTCAGCAATCTCGGCAACCTGACTTGGCAGCAGGTGGTCATGTGGCTCATCGGCGGGCTTCTGATCTTCCTCGCGGTCAAAAAGCAGATGGAACCGACTCTCCTGCTCCCGCTCGGCTTCGGAGCGATCCTCGTAAACCTCCCGATGTCCAGCGCGATCTCGCGCGTGGTCGAAGGAGTCCTCGAGGAGGGTCCGCTCTCGACACTCTATGAAGCAGGTATCGCAAACGAGCTTTTCCCGCTCATACTCTTTATCGGTATCGG
>CAYRKS010000228.1:0-3145 GCA_964424855.1 uncultured Lachnospiraceae bacterium | reverse complement strand
GCGGAATGGCTGTCGTTTTTGAAGCGATGGATATGCTTATGCGCCGAAATGTCGCGGTGAAGATGCTTAAGGACGACATAAACAACGATGTGCAGTCGGTAAAGCGGTTCATAAACGAGAGCAAGGCGGTCGCGATGCTTTCGCACCCGAACATTGTCAACATCTACGATGTATCGGTAAAGGACGATCGAAAGTACATCGTAATGGAGCTTATCGACGGAATAACGCTCAAGAATTACATACTCAAGAAGGGAAAGCTCTCCTTTCACGAGGTGATGAGCATAACCGAGCAGATACTCATGGCACTCGAGCACGCGCATTCTAAGGGCATAGTCCACCGTGACATAAAGCCTCAGAACATAATGATGCTCAAGAACGGAACGGTAAAGGTCGCGGACTTCGGTATCGCGAAGCTCCCCAACGCCGAGACCGTTACAATGACCGACAAGGCTATCGGCACGGTGTTTTACATCAGTCCCGAGCAGGCGAGCGGAAAGCCGATAGACCGTCGCAGTGACATTTATTCGCTCGGAGCGACGATGTATGAGATGGCGACCGGAAAGCTTCCGTTTGTCGCGGACAGCCCGGTATCGGTCGCGATAATGCAGGTCAAAAACGATCCGCGCCCGCCGAGAGAGCTGAATCCGAGCATTCCGATCGGACTCGAGCAGATAATCCTCGGTGCGATGGAAAAGAATCCCGACGACCGTTTTCAGAGCGCGGGGCAGATGCAGCGTCACATTGCGAAGCTCAAGAGCGATCCGCACGTGGTCTTCAAGATGCGTCACAGCGAGCGCACCTCGGTTCAGGGACAGGAGCAAACGCCCCCTCCGAACGTAAAGAAGCTGACTCCGCCTCCGAGGCAGAGCCGCTCGATGTTCCCGGTCATCGCCGGAGTTGCGACGGCGTTTCTTATCGTCTGCTGTGTGAGCGCGGTGGTCGTGCTGACTCGGCTGTTCGACACGACAACGACCGACAATTCAAAACAGCTTATAGTTCCGAAACTGGTCGATGCGATCTACAGTGACGAGCTTAAGGCTCAGCTCGAGGCTCAGTATTACAATGTCGAGGTCGAATACCGTTACGATTCGGATTACGACATGAACATAATAATCGGTCAGGATCCCGAGCCGGGCGAAAAGCGCAAGGTCATCCCCGGAAAGCAGAACTGTGAATTAAAGCTCATCGTTTGCTGGGGAGCGCAGACCTTCGAGCTGGACGATTATTCCTACACCGATTCGCGCGAGGCTAAGATCAAGCTCACCGAGCTCGGTGTCATCGTCGATATCGAAAAGGAGAGCCACGAGTACATAAGCGAGGGACAGGTCATAAGAACCTCACCCGAGTCGGGCACAACGCTCAAGCGCGGCGATCATGTAACGCTCTATGTCTCGAGCGGACAGGATATCACCTACACCAAGGTGCCGGATTTCCAAAAGTGCGACGAGAAGACGGTAATGTCGATGCTCTCGAGCAGCAAGCTCAAGCTCGGAAACGTCACCGAGGAATATTCTAACGAGATCAAGGCGGGCTGTGTTATAAATCAGAGCCGTCCGGTCGATGCACAGGTTCCCGAGGGAACGGCGATAGACTTCGTTATGAGTCTCGGACCCGAGCCGATCGAGTCGCCGGAAGAGGAAGAGCAGTGATATGGAGCTGAGATTTGACGCGAAGGTCATAAAATGCGTCGGCGGTATATATGAGATACGCCTTTCAAACGAGGCTGCGGAGAGTCTGCGCTCGTTTGGAATTGAGCCGGACAACCGAGATCGGATATGCTGCAAGGCGAAGGGAGCCTTTCGCCACGAGAAGACGACTCTTCTTCCGGGCGATGAGGTAACGGTCAGGCTCGACACCGAGCTAATGCTTGCCGATCGCAAGAAGATAGGCAAAAATGCCCGCGAGGAAGCGCGGGGCGGCGTTCTCATAGAGGAGCTTCACGAAAGAAAGAACGAGCTTATCCGACCGCCGATGTCGAATCTCGATCAGCTTTATGTGGTGTTTGCGGCGGCAAAGCCCGAGCCCGCGCTGATCACGGTCGATAAGCTGGTAACGGTCGCGGAGTTCAAAGGGATCGAGCCGATAATCGTGATAACGAAATCCGATCTCGCGCCCGACAAGGCGGAGCATTTTGCCGAGATATACCGAAAATGCGGCTTCAGGGTGTTTGTCGAGGGCATCGGCGCAGAGCCGAGCGGGATCGAGGGCTTTATACGCGAGAATGCGGACAAGACCTCAGCCTTTGCGGGGGCATCGGGTGTCGGAAAATCGACGCTGATGAACCGTCTGTTCCCGAATCTGGGACTTGCGACGGGAGAGGTCAGCGAAAAGACTCTGCACGGTCGTCACACGACTCGGCACATCGAGCTTTTCCCGCTCGATCGTCAGTATGACGAGAGCTGCAAGGGCTATCTTGCCGACACGCCCGGCTTCGGAATGCTCGATTTCGTTCAATTCGATTTCTATATGAAGGACGATCTTCTCTACGTTTTTCGCGAGTTCGAGCCTTACATCGGTCAGTGTCGATACACAAAATGCAGTCACACCAAGGAAGAGGGCTGTGCGATCCTCGAGGCGGTCGAGCGCGGAGAGATACCGCGCGAGCGGCACGAGAGCTATCTCGCGCTATACGAGGAGCTGAAAAACCGCCACGAATGGGACGGTCGCCCGAATCGGCGGTAAAGGCTCGGAAAACAAAGCTCGCAATATGCCAATATGCTCGGACGCTTCGAGGCTCTCGAAGCGTCCGAAATCTTTTCTTGAAATCGACACGGAAGGTTTTTCGTGTTGTTCAACTCTGCGAGGATATGTGGTATAATATTATCAGAAAAGAAAAGGAGGCTAAAAGCCATGAATACAGACAAGATTTACGCAGAACAGCTCGCAAACGAGTACGCACCCAAGGAGACCTCGAAGGTCATCGCCCTCAAGAAGCTCGACCGCAAGGCAAAGCTCCCCGCCACGATCTTCACCTACACCTTCGGTATAATTTCCGCGCTCGTTATGGGAACGGGAATGTGCCTTTCGATGGGAGTTATCGGCGGCGGAACGACCCCGATGTTCATCCTCGGTATAATCCTCGGAGTCCTCGGAATGGTCGGTGCGGGCGTGAACTACCCGATATACAAGCGTGTGCTTGAAAAGG
>CAYRKS010000227.1:314-3161 GCA_964424855.1 uncultured Lachnospiraceae bacterium | reverse complement strand
CCTCCGATCTCGGCAGCGAATCCGAGCCGGTCGAGCTTTGCTCGATCTGCCGTGAATGCGTCGATATGCTCGATATCAGCGCAGATCAGAGCGGGGTTTCGGTGCTGTTCCAAGGCGAGACCTGCGAGATATCCGGCTCGGCTCCCGAGCTCACCGAGCTTGTCTACAATCTGATCGATAACGCGATAAGATATAACCATCGCGGCGGTCGTGTCGATGTGAGACTTACTCCGAGACCGCAGATATACAGCGGCGCGATAGCCCTTCTCACGGTATCCGACACCGGAATAGGCATCCCCGAGCAGCATATGTCGCGGATATTCGAGCGATTTTATCGGGTCGATAAATCGCGCTCGAAGGAGACCGGGGGAACCGGTCTCGGTCTTGCGATAGTGAAGCACGTTGCCGAGCGTCATTCGGCAAGACTTGATATTGAGAGCGAGCCGGGCTGCGGAACTACCATACGAGTAATATTCTATCCGATCGAGCGCAAAAGCGGCGTTTGAGAGAAGCGGAGCGGTTGATTTTTCAGCATAATAATCACCGTAAAAACACTTACTGAGGAAGTGGGGAATTTTCCCGCTTCCTTTTCATATTCGACCGAGATTTTTTCGAAAAATGTCCCGATATTTCCTGCGATAAGCCGTTTATTTCAAAAAAATCCTTGACAAATCCGAGGATTCATGATATAATATTATCGTATAGATATGAGCTTTGAAAATGCGTCGGATATGTGAAGGCTGAAAACGGCTTCAAATGTCCGAGGTATACGAAAAATAGAGAGGAGAGATCCTTAATGCTGAAGAATATCAAACGAGTCGCGATCTCTGCGGCGGTCATCTCGCTTTTGGCTGTTCCGACGCTTGCCTTCGAACCGATCGAAAGCTTACTCGAGTTCGGCGATGTGACGGTCAAGCTGCTCGGTGACATAGCCTTCAAGTGTGAGCCTGCGTACGGTGAGGATACGAGCTTTGATTTCGCGCTCACCCTCGGTAAGGACTGGGTTCTGCGCGGGATAGAGGTGCTTGATGGCGAGAACAACCAGATAGATTTCAATATAACCGGAGTTTACAACTACAGCTTCGAGCTGCCTGAGAGCGGCGCGGTCATTCTGGTGAGATCCGAGGATCACGGTGCGGCTTCGCGCGCCGAGACGGTATCCGCGCTTTGGAAGCTTGCCGAAAGTCCCATCGTCGATTTTGAGCTGTCCTATTCCGATGTCGATGAAAAATCGGAATACGCAGACGCGATCCGTTGGGCGGAGTCGGAGGGACTTATAACCTCGGGCGAGAGCTTCCGTCCGAACGATCCGATAACCCGTGAGGAGCTTGCGGTCGTGGTTTATCGCCGCGCTATAGCTCTTGGTATCGGTTCCGAGGGTGAGCAGTGCGTGCTGCCCGATTCGGTAGATCGCGATTCCATTGCCGAATGGGCACTTGAGGCGGTCTGCTGGAATATCGAAAACGGAGTGATGGATGAGACCTCGGGTGCATCGGGGTATTTTATGCCGCAGAGCAGTCTCACTCGAAGTGAGCTCGGCAAGGCGGTAAATATGCTGATAAAGCTCGCCGAGCCGAAGACCGAGCAGGGCGAAAGCTCCGAAGCAGATGCGGTCGAAAAGCTTGAAAAGCCCGATGAGGTGAAGAAGCGTTCGAGCATGGCACCGATAAAGGTCGATGGGCTTCCGATCAAAAAGCTCGGATAAGGCTTAAAATAAAGATTGATACGAAGACCGCCCGGACGAATGTTCGGGCGGTTATTGTCAGAACGGTAGAGTCCCGTGCTTTTACGCTGTGATTTATTTTGGAAAGGTACGAGGATAATGAGAAAACTCGGAAGTTTGGGAGAAAAATTATGATCATTAAAGATATAGAATATAAGCTCAAGGATGGAAGGAATGCGTTGATTCGCAGTCCGCGGGAAGAAGATATTCAAGGGATTTTAGATTATCTCTATATTTCGGCGGGTGAAACCGACTTCATTTTACGATATCCCGAGGAATGCGAGAAATATACGGCAGAAGGCGAAAGGGAGCTGTTCGATAGACTGAACAAGTCTGACAATGCAGCTATGCTCGTATGTCTGGTTGAGGGAAGGGTTGCCGGAAATTGCCAGATCACCTGGAACAAATCAATAAAAACAAGGCATCGAGCAAGTGTTGCGATCGCATTATTAGAAGAGTATTGGAATCAGGGCATCGGAACGAGACTGTTCCAAGAGCTGATCCGCATCGCAGAGGAAAATCCCAACATAATTCAAATCGAGCTTGACTTTGTGGAGGGAAACAGCCGCGCCAGGGCTTTGTACGAAAAAATGGGATTCAGGATCACAGGTGTAAAGCCCAATGCAATTCGCTTGAAGGACGGAACACTGCTGAATGAGTATTCCATGATTCGAGAAATCAAACGATAAATTCCGATTTGTCGGGAGAAAAAAGCGAACGAAATTGTGAGGTCTCCGACGGCGACCCACGCTACCTTGCAACGCGAAAGCGAATGCTTGCAAACGTTTTTGACAAGCCTGCATACAGATATGAAAATCCGACCTATGCTCATACATAGGTCGGATCAATTTTTTATGCCACACAGCGATCAAGAGAGAACGCTTTTTTATTGCTTAAATTGCAGCTTATTCGGCTTCGACGACCTCATCGTCACCGTCGGGGAACTGCTTTTTGAGCTTGCGCATCGCAATGATGAAGCAGATGAAGTGCGTGAGTGCGGTTATGAACCAGGTTATCGGATAGGATATGTAAACGGTCTGTATCGTGTGGAACTGCTCGAGCTGGAACACGGTAGAGAGCCAGACTATACGAAGTCCGCAGGCACCGATGAGCGAGACCATCAT
>CAYRKS010000227.1:0-304 GCA_964424855.1 uncultured Lachnospiraceae bacterium | reverse complement strand
CACCGAATAACCGATCCCTCGCATTCCGAGCGCGGCAACATCCATCATTCCGCAGAGGAAATAGGGTCTTGCGGAGTATATGAATCGCACCAGCCCCGCATTTACGACCTCTTGAGTGTCGGAATATATCCAAAGCAGCTCATTTCCGAAGAACGAAATGAGATTTCCGAGAACGAGTCCGCATACTGCCGCACACGCCTGACCGATGAGCTGTATCTTCCATATACGTCTGAATTTGTGCTGACCGTAATTCTGACTGCTGAACGAAACGACTGCCTGCGCAAAGGAGTTCATCGAAACATAA
>CAYRKS010000226.1:0-3170 GCA_964424855.1 uncultured Lachnospiraceae bacterium | reverse complement strand
GGTCGCCTCGGGCAGTCTTTAGATAGAAAAGCTCGAAGCAATGACTGCGGTCTGCTCGGTCGGTCTTGACATGATCGTCATTCCCGGTGACACTCCCGAGGCAGTGATCTGCGGAATAATCGCCGACGAGATATCGATCGGTGTCGCAAACACCAAGACCACCGCCGTTCGTGTCATCCCCGCCTACGGAAAGTCCGTCGGCGAAACGGTAAACTTCGGAGGTCTGCTCGGCTACGCCCCCGTTATCAAGCTCAATGACAAATCCCCCGAACGCTTCATATCGCGCGGCGGAAGAATCCCCGCGCCCATCCATTCTCTGAAGAACTGACAATTATTTTCGGGGAGGGGACCCGAAAATAAAAAACGGGTCGCCTCCCCGAAGTGTTCGCGAAGGCTGAGTGTTAAAACCGAAGCCTCACGTTGATCAACCCAAAATTCCCGCAAAAAGGACTGATTTTACAAAATGCAGGAAATGTCAATGGAACAGGTTCTCTCCTCCATCCTTAAGCTTGAGGACGAGGCGAAGGACATTGTAAAAAAGCAGACCGACCGCCGCGACGCTCTGCCCGCCGAGCTTGAAAAGAAGCTCGAAAATATGCGCGGCGAATACCTTGCAAAGGCGGAGCATCGTATCGAGCAGCTGAAAGCCGAGGAAGCAAAGCGTCTAAACGACGAGCTTTCCGAGGTTAGAAGCTCGCATGAGCGTCAAATGTCAAGGCTCTCGGAGGTCTCGGAGCGTGAGACCGAACGCTTTGCCGACGAAATATTCCGCCGAGTCATCGATTCCGCGCTATGACGGCAAGAAACGCTCTCGCGGCAAAGTGCCGCACGATGAAGGGCTGTCTTCTGACAGCCGAGCAGTATTCGCAGCTCGCGTCCTGTCCCGAGCTTTCGTCAGCGGTCGAATATCTTAAGACGACCGAGGGCTATTCGGCTCTGCTTGCCGATGCCGAGCCCTCACGAATACACCGCGCACGGCTCGAGCAGCTTTTGGAGCGCGGAGTCATAGACGCTTACGCAAAGCTCTACACCTTCACCTCGGGGGTCGAGCGAAGCTTTTTCAAGCTGCTGATAGAGGAATTTACTATAAGCTTTCTGCTCGATGCGATCCGAGCGACCGAATATGATGACTCGATGGAGTTTTATCACGTCCCGAGCTTCATCCGTGAGCATTCGGACATCGATTTCAAGCGGATATTCCTCACCGATTCGCGCGAGGAGATACTTCTCGCCCTTCGCGGCAGCGAATATTACGACATACTTAAGCCTCGCATAAACGGCTCATTCGAGGAGATCGAAGCCGAGCTGATCTGCGCGTATTACAAAAAGCTGATAAAAAGCCTCAAAAAGCTCTTTAAGGGCGAGGAGCAAAAGCAGCTTTTGACGGCGATACACACCCGTATAGACCTCAAAAATCTCTCGGTAATACTGCGTATGCGCAGATTTGCGATAATAACCGGTGAGACCGAACGGGTCTCGATCGATCTCACGCGCGTGCTTCCGCGTCTGATCCCCTGCTTCGGACGGCTGAAGGAATCCGACATAATCCGCCTGTGCGAGGGACAGCTCACGGTCGAGGAGACCATAGCCGAATATTCCGCGCTTGCGCATCGTCCCGAAGCCGAGCTTGACGAAAACAGCTCGACCGGAGAATTCGGCTCAAGGCTGATCTATTCCTCGTCGAAAAAGCTTGCGAGCCGATCGACTCTCGCCTGCGCACTCGGATATCTCACGCTTCTGAGACTCGAGGCGGACAATCTCATCTATATTCTCGAGGCAATACGCTACAAAATGCCGAAGGAGCAGATGATAAAACGGATCATAATCTGATCCGAAAGCACACCAATATCAAATGCAAAGGTCTTTTCAAATGTAAAAGTCTTTGCACCTATAAAAAATTACTGCGAAAGGCAATGATATCAAAAAAATGGCAGTAGTAAAACTCGATTTTATAAGTATCAGCGGAGCCGAAGCCGACTTCGCCGACACGATCCTTCGCTGCATAGCCGAGAAGGAATTTCACATGAACGACGCGGGCGAGCTGCTTGCGTCAAGCCCGGGACAGCCGCCCTCTCGAAACGGCGCGGTCGATCCCACAGCCAACCGCTTTGCGCCGCTCCTTTCCCGACTGACCTCACTCGCCGAGAACGCCGGAGCAAGGCTCGACTGCGAAAGCATCACTCTCCCCGAGCTTGCCGCCGAGCAGGAAAAGCTTCTCGACGGTCTCGAGGAAAAGCTCGATAAATTTGAAAGCGAATTCTCCGCGCTCGACTCGGAGCGTTCGAGCCTGAGTGCTTCACTGCGCGAGGACGAGCGGATCCTCGGTCAATTGAACCACCTGAAAAACGCGAATGTCGATCTCGACAGAATATTCGCCTGCGATTTCTTCCGCTTCCGCTTCGGATATATGCCGCGCGAAAGCTATGACAACCTCTCGGTCTACACCTCGGACATTGAGGATATGTTCTTCTTCGCGTCCTCGATCGAAAAGCGCGAGGTCTGGGGACTTTATGTGACCCCGCATTCGAAGGCGGCGCGGATAGATGCGCTTTTCGAATCGCTCCACTTTGAGCGGGTAAGGATATCCGAGCGCGCACACGGAACGCCCGAGAAGGCGATATCCGTGCTTAAGGAGGAGATGTATTCCGCCGAGGTTCGCCTTGATGAGGTGAACAGCGAAATATCCGAGCTTGCCGATGAGCTTTCGAAGCTCGGCACCGAGCTTTGCGCACTCAAGCGGCTCGACCGCGCTTTTGAGCTCAAGCGCAGAGCAACGATCACGCGCGACGGCTTTACGATAAACGGCTACGTTTCCGCGTCACACGCCGCTGCGTTCAAAGCCGATCTCGAAAAAGCTTCGAGCGTCAGCTGCACGCTCGAAAAGGCAAAGGTGCGCGACGGGATAATGCCCCCGACAAAGCTCAAAAACCCCGGCTTTCTCGGCGGCTTTGAGGATGTCGTCCGAATGTACGGTCTCCCGTCCTACAATGAGCTCGACCCGACACCGATCGTCGCGATAACCTATTTTCTCTTCTTCGGAATGATGTTCGGAGACATCGGACAGGGCGCGGTCATAATCCTCGTCGGTGCGCTGATGTGGTTTCTCAAAAAGCTCTCGCTCGGAAAGGTACTCATGTGCGTCGGAGTCTCGAGTATGCTTTTCGGCTGCT
>CAYRKS010000225.1:2903-3210 GCA_964424855.1 uncultured Lachnospiraceae bacterium | reverse complement strand
TGCTTGCCGAGGAGGCTGTAAAGTCGGCTATCGCCAACTACTACGATAAAAAGGGCATAAAGCACGATATCGACACCGGAGATTGTGACGGTCACTGCGCCACCTGCAAAAAGCAGCACTGATCTCAAGTCGAGCCGCTTGAACGCCTCCTTAATACGATGAGGCTCAAGCAATGTGAAGTGTTTATGACTGCGGGAGAGTCTGCCGGGATATCCGGCGGCTCCCCGATTTTTTAGACGGATTTTGTTCGTCACGGCTTAACAGCCGAGTAATTTTAGCGGGCGGATGTTCACACATTCGCGTTTGT
>CAYRKS010000225.1:0-2893 GCA_964424855.1 uncultured Lachnospiraceae bacterium | reverse complement strand
CACTTTTGAGCTACAAACTATGTCAGATATCGGATATAATGTAAATACCTGTCAGCAAAATCAAACAAACTAAAATATTTGTGCATTTCGTATAGGTGTAGAAAATTCGAGTCGATTTTTGTATAGGTTGCACAAAAATCTATACCCTTTTCTGTGCAAGGAGCTCTAAGGAGAGCCGGAAGGAGCAGGTAAATAAAATTTACTCGAAATTGCAAAATATCCGAAAAGTCCGAAAAAGCCGATTATACCGCAAAAAAATCGGCTTAAGCGGTAAAATATAATTACATCTCGGCAAATTTCAAAATCTGACCGCTCTGTGACCTGCCTGTGAAAGCGGTGTCAGGGAATTATGAACGCCGCCGTCGGGGCTTTTTGTAGCTTTTCAAAGCCCCGCCGAAAAGCGCGGATAAAAACGGAGCTCTTGACTTTTTGCCGATGTTGTGATATTATATTTGTATGAAAAAATCGACGGCATCGGTTCGTGATCTGCCTGCAGCATCCGGGCAGAACAGCGATAAAAGGCCGACGGTTGGCTCATCGCCCGACCTTGTGTCCCGAGCGATCCGCACTTGCTTGCCTCATTAATAAAGTGCGGAAAAAATCGAGGGATGCTTTGCAGGGCATATAAGCTACTCTGTTCCCTTCATAGTAAAATTCTTGGCAGGAGGAAAATGGTTAATGGAGAAAACAAAATCGACAAGATTGCTTTCATGTTTTTTATCATTGACAATGCTTGGTTCGACACTCGGTGTCGCTACCTCGGCGGCTGACGAAAAGGCTTCCGATACGAACAGCTCCACGGTCAGCTATAATATAGCCGACATTCAGGATCTGCTCAACGCGGAGATCTACAGTGAGTATGCCGAACGCAATGCCGACGTTCCGCGCGGCAAGTCAACGGTAACGATCAATGGAGCAGATTACAACAAGGAAAAAACCGACGCAAAGGTTGAGGTCGTGAAGAACTACAACGGTTCTTCCGGAGACGCTCTGCTTACGCCGGCCGACGGTACGACAACGTGGGATTTCAGCGTTCCGTCTACCGGAAAGTATTCGATAGTCATCGAGTACTCGTTCCCCACCGATGGAAAGTCCACCAATATCGAGCGCAAGCTCAAGCTTGATGACAAATATCCTTTCAAGGGTGCGAGATATCTTTCACTTACAAAGGTATGGACCGATGATTATCAGGTTGCGGAGGACGGCACACGCTCGTTCAAAACCGACCTTACCGGAAACGATATCAAAACTCAGAAATCGATAGTCGCGACCTGGAGAAACTACACTGTATGTGACTCTACCGGTTATGACATTGATCCGTATGAGTTTGTTATCGAAGCGGGCGAGCACACACTCTCACTTGAGGCGTCGAGAGAAAAGCTTGCTATAAAGTCGATAAAGCTTGTCCCGTATGAGGATCTTCCCTCCTACGAGGAATATCTTGCAAAGCATTCGGGCGCGACAGCAGCAACCGGAGCTGAAAAGATCGTTATTCAGGCGGAGTACCCGGATGCAACCTCCGACAGCACGATCTATGCACAGAACGACAGAACCTCCGCGCTGACTCAGCCGCAGAGCCCCTCGCTCTCGAAGCTGAATTCGCTCGGAAGCACCAAGTGGCAGACGGTCGGACAGTGGGTCGAATATTCCTTCACCTGCGCAAAGACCGGTATGTACGAGATCGTTCCGAGATACAAGCAGTCCGACCTCTCGGGTATGTACACCTCGAGAAGAGTTCGCATAAACGGCGAGGTTCCCTTCGAGGAAGCAAACTACATACAGTTCAACTTCTCCGAGGAATGGCAGGCTGAGCCTCTCGGAAACGGCGAGAGAACCTTTGAGTTCTACTTCGAGGAGGGTAAGACCTACACGATCCAGTTTGAGGTCGTTCTCGGAGGCATGAGCGAGATCATCGGACGAGTTCAGGAGAGCCTGACCGCGATCAACTCCGACTACCTGAAGATACTTCAGATAACCGGTGCCGATCCCGACGATTATCGTGACTACAACTTCAGAAACCTGATCCCCGATACGATCAAGGATCTTTACGCACAGTACCTCGAGCTCACCTCGATCTCGAACCTCATCACCGAGATCAACGGAGTTAAGGGCTCGAACACCGCAACGCTTGACAACATCGCGCGCGTACTTAAGAAGATGGCGACCGATGAAGACGAGGTTGCGAGAAACATGGACACCCTTAAGAGCTACATCGGTACCCTCGGTACCTGGCTCAACACCGTAAGAAGCCAGCCGGTTCTCTTTGACCACATCACGATCCAGCCCACCGGCGAAAAGATCGAGCGTGCAGAGGCTAACTTCTTCCAGGCAGCCGGCTTTGAGATCAGCTCCTTCTTCATGTCCTTCTTCACCGACTATTCGAACCTCGGCGCGACCGTCGAGCTCAGTGAAGAGGATTCGATCGAGGTCTGGGTTTCCACCGGACGTGACCAGGCACAGGTCGTCCGCGCGATGATCGATAACGGCTTCACCTCGAAGTCCAATATCGGCGTTAGATTAAAGCTTGTCACCGGCGGAACGCTCCTCCCGGCAACCCTTTCGGGAACAGGTCCCGACGTTGCACTCGGTCAGGCACAGGGTACTCCGGTCGAGTACGCTATAAGAAGTGCGGTTCTCCCGCTTAACGAGTTCGATACCTTTGATGAGGTAACGAAGCGTTTCTCGGAGGCTGCAATGGTTCCCGTAACCCTTTACGGCACGACCTACGGTCTCCCCGAGACTCAGTCCTTCTCGATGCTCTTCTACCGCAAGGATATCTTTGCGGAGCTCGGAATCGACATCCCGAAGACCTGGGACGACCTGATGAGTATTGTTCCGTACCTCCAGTACAACAACATGATCGTCGGTATCCCGAAGGAACTCGGCGGACTCC
>CAYRKS010000224.1:0-3215 GCA_964424855.1 uncultured Lachnospiraceae bacterium | reverse complement strand
ACGACCGGACGCTAGGGTCAGTGGGACTCCTGCAACCCTCAGTGTACCGTTTTCATCTATTCGGACAGCGCATATCAGGAGTTTGACACCAACCACACCTGGACTCCTGTCGAGGCGGGCGAGCATGATGCTCTGATATATTTCTACAACGGAATGAACGGCGGCTCGGTTCGCATGAACCTCGCTCTCAAGGAGATCGATCTTGCGACCGAAAGCCTCTGGTACGATATTTTCGTTCCCTACAATGCGATGAAGTGCCTTCCCGCAGATTCGAGCGAATATGCGGCGATCTGCAATGCACTTGACCGTGCGACCATGATGATCGATTTTCGCCGCAATTATTCGCCCGAGTTTTACGCGAGTGTAAAGGAAGCCGCAGCTTTCATGAAGCACGAGTTCTACGACAAGCTTAACGGCGGCACCGGCATGGAGCTTGCGATGATCGGTCACACGCACATCGACGTTGCGTGGCTCTGGACACTGGCTCAGACCCGCGAAAAGGCACAGCGTTCCTTCTCGACGGTCATTCGTCTCATGGAACGCTATCCCGACTACATATTCATGTCCAGCCAGCCGCAGCTCTACGAGTATGTCAAGGAGCAGGATCCCGAGCTTTACGCCAAGATCAAGGAGCGCATTGCCGAGGGACGCTGGGAGGTCGAGGGCGCGATGTGGCTCGAGTCTGACACCAACCTTGTAAGCGGTGAGAGTCTTATCCGTCAGATACTCTACGGAAAGAAGTTCATGAAGGAGGAATTCGGCGCGGACAACAAGATTCTCTGGCTGCCCGACGTATTCGGCTACAGTGCCGCACTTCCTCAGATCCTCAAGAAGTCGGGAGTTCCGCAGTTCTTCACCACCAAGATATCCTGGTGCGAGACCGACACCTTCCCACATGACAACTTTGTATGGCAGGGAATCGACGGCAGTGAGGTTTTCGCAGTCCTTTCCGACGCTTATGTAAAGAAGCTCGAGCCCGGCATGGTACACTATTCCTGGAACAAGCACGTTGACAAGAAGTACACCGATATGCACATCTGCACCTTCGGCTTCGGTGACGGAGGCGGAGGACCTACCGCAGAGATGCTCGAAAACTACGAGCGCATGAAGAACGGACTTCCCGGCTTCCCGAAGCTCACTATGAAGAAGGGCGGTCAGACGATCGACGAGATCGAGGAGAAGTTCAACAAGAGCACCGAGGAGCTTCGCTTCCTTCCGAAGTGGTCGGGCGAGCTTTATCTCGAGATGCACCGCGGAACTTATACCTCCATCGCGAAGAACAAGAAGAACAACCGTATGTCCGAGTACGCATATCAGCACCTCGAAGCTCTGTCGATACTCGATAAGCTTACCGGCGGCGCGGAATATCCGAAGGAAATGCTCGACAAGAACTGGCACACTCTTCTCAAGAACCAGTTCCACGATATCATCCCCGGTTCTTCGATAAAGCAGGTCTACGAGGACAGCGATATCGAGTATGCACAGCTTCTCGGAGATGCAAAGGCACTTTCGGATGAAAAGCTCGACAGCATTGCCTCCAAAGTCGGAACAAACGGCGGTCTTCTGGTATACAACCCGTCTCCGGTCGAGGCAGACGGCATTATCGACACCGAAAACGGTCTTGTATACGTTGAGAATATCCCCGCTCACGGTTGGCGCGTCGTTTCGCCCGCAAAGCTCGAGGGCTCGGTAAAGGCTACCGAAACGACCATCGAGAATGCAGAGCTTCGCGTGGTATTCGGCGACAAGATGCACATCGTTTCGATCTATGACAAGGTAAACGATCGTGAGGTTCTCAGCGAGAACGCCGAGGCTAACGTGCTTGAGGTATACGAGGATTATCCGCGCGAATACGACGCATGGGAGATCACCGAATATTACAAGCAGAAGAAGTGGATTGCCAACGATGTGAGCTCGGTCGAGGTCATAAACGAGGGTATTCGTGCAGGTGTCAAGATCACCCGCCGTTACTGTGATTCCACCATAGTACAGACTATCACTCTTCGTGAGGGTTCGCCGCGTCTCGACTTTGCTACCGACGTTGATTGGCACGAGGATCACGTTTTCCTCAGAGCTGCGTTCCCGTTCGATGTTCGTGCTTCTCACGCAAGCTACGAGATACAGTTCGGTCACATTGAGCGTCCGACCCACCGCAACACCTCGTGGGATCAGGCGAAGTTCGAGGTTTCGGCGCACAAGTGGGCAGACCTTTCGGATGCGGGCTACGGCGTAAGTATCCTTAACGACTGCAAGTACGGCTACAGCTGCGACGAGAATGTAATGCGAATCTCGCTCCTCAAGGCGGCTACCTATCCGAACCCCGAGGCAGACCGCGGTCAGCACCATTTCACCTACTCGGTATATCCGCACAGCGGTGCTGTCGGAAGCGACACCATTCGCGAGGCATATATGCTGAACAACCCGATGCTTTTCCGTACTCTCGGAAAGCAGGAGGGCGCACTTCCCGAGTGCTTCACCTTGGTTGACAGCACAAACGGCTTCCTTGTCGATACGATAAAGCAGTCTGAGGACGGAGAGGGCATAATCATCCGCGGCTACGAGTCTCGCGGAGCAAAGACCTCTGCAAAGCTCACGCTCGGCTTCGATGCAAAGCGCGCGGTACTCTGCGATCTTATGGAGAACGAGCTTTCCGAGCTGCCCATCGACGGCAGAGAGATAAAGCTCAAGGCAGGCAGCTTTGAGATCCTGACTATCAAGGTCATTATCTGAATATAATCCGACAAACGGTTCACGCCCTGCGTATGCTCGGCGAACACTATCGGCTTCTTCGATGCTTTTTCGAGGGAGCCGAATTTTTTTTGCTCTTTGCGCGTATATATTTATCACCTTACGAAGGGTTAGTCAAAAAACAGGGAAGTGATATTTTTGAATGAGCTTATGGCAAAGCTCTTTGCCTGCATACCGCGAAGGATAAGCGATGAGATCGGAACGCTTGATATTCCGTTTTCTGAGCTTTACGAGATCAGATTGAGGATAGACCGTCCCGCTTCGCTGACGGTTTCGGGTGCGAACATAAAGCTTTCGTCAAGGATAACGCGCGGAGAGCTTTCGGACTGCATTTCAAAGCTCTGCAAGGGCTCGGTTTATGCGCACAGCGAAACGATAAGCGAGGGGTACATAAGCTATGACGGTGGCGTTCGCATCGGAGTTTGCGGCAGCTGCTCGAGCGAAGGAAATGTCGGGGCGATATCCTC
>CAYRKS010000223.1:0-3242 GCA_964424855.1 uncultured Lachnospiraceae bacterium | reverse complement strand
GACAAAAGACCTCACGCGCTTCGCGTGAGGTCTTGCTTTTTTATCATGCAAAGGTATCATCGATCGGTATTCCCGGCTTGATACCCGGCGGCTCCTCGGTCGGCGCACGATATCCGACGCTCGAGTATGTCGGCTCGAAACGCTCGGTTTTGTGCGGGATATCACTGAAATCGAACTTAACATTTCCGTTCACAAGCTTGAGTCTTGCCGAGAAGACGCTTCCCTTCTTCGAGATAAAGCCCTCGATCACATCGGTGCTGCCCTTCTCGAGCAAGAGCTTTGCCTGCTCGAGCGATATGACCCGACCGAGCAGCGGCGAGCCGATGCGAAATTTACAGCCCTTCCTCCAGCCCTTGCAGCCGTAGCCGAAGCGTCCGCGCTCGACATCCGCGCCGCAGAGCGGACATTTTCCGACGATATCACCCGCAAAGCCGTCCTCGGTCTGATTTTCGAAGACCTCGGCTATCTCGCGGCAGGCAAGCTCGGTCGCGTCCGATATCGCGCATTCGCCGCGATATACCCGCTTGAGTGCCTTACCCAGCTCTGCGGTCTTGTACTTGTCCATTCCGATCTTGAGACGCGAGAGCGATTCGATCAGATATTCTCCGCCCGGGAGTATCGTGTAGACATCGTTTTTCAGCGCAATGTATTCGCTGCTGCGCGCATTGTCGATTATCGACGTTCGCGTTGCCTCGGTGCCGAGCTCCAGTCCCTCGAATATCGCACGGTATTCCTCCGAGTCATCCTCGTCGGACGATTTGGAAAGCTCATCGCGGAAGGGATTTTTAAGGTAATTGTTCAGAGTCTCGATCGTGTAGTGCTTTGGAGGAGCGGTCTCCTTTTCGGTGGGCTTGAAATCGATGTTCACCGCATCGCCCTTTGAAAGGCGCGGGAGTATTTTGTCATTCGCCGAGTGATCGTCATAGCGTGTCCAGCCCGGCTCGAGCATGACCATACCCTTCAGCGTGAAATCCTCGCCCCGCTCGGGCGGCTCACCGACTCGGATCACTATCTCGGTCTTGTCAACTATAAAGTCCTTTTCGCAAAATACCGCCGCAAATCTCCGCATGATCGCGCCGTAGACCTTAGCCTCCTCGGGCGAGAGCTGAGACTTGTCGGGTATCCGCGTCGTCGGAGTCAGAGCCGAGTGCGATTCTATCTTGCTGTCATCGAATATCGCCTTCGAATCCTTGAATTCGACCGGATATCCGAGCTTTTTGACCGCCGAAAGCACCTTTTTCACCTTGTCCTTTTCTGCGGTCGCGAGATATTCCGAGTTGGTTCGCGGATAGGTCACATAGCCCTTTTCGTAAAGTCCCTGAAGCAGCTCGAGGCTCTGCGGCATCGACATCTTGAATTTTTTTCCGAGGAAGCTTTGCAGCTTGGTCAGCGACCAGAGCTTTCCCGGGCGGAGCTTGTCGCGCTTTTCCTTGACCGAGATGACCCTTGCGCCGAGCGAATTGTAGAGCGCACAGCGTTCCTCGGCAGCCTTGAGCTCGTTTTTCTCGAATTTCAGCTTTGAAGTAAGTTCAACGACATCGCCCTTCGTCCGTGCCTTCGAGATCAGCGCGTAATATTTGTCGGGGACGAAATTTCGTATCGCAAGATCGCGGTCGTATATCGCCTTCACTATCGGAACTATGACCCGCCCGACCCGAAGCAGTGCGCCCGATTTCAGAGTCGCATAGCGCGTGAGATTCACGCCGTAGAGCCAGTCGATATATGTACGGGCAAAGCCCTCGTTTGCCAGCGCGTCGAACTCCGCTTCGGCTCTCAGCTCGCTGACCGCAGAGCGTATCGTCTCGGGAGTCTGATCGGGCAGCCAGAGTCGGCAAAGCCGCTTCGGTATCTGCGAAAGCTCCTCGACCTCGAATGCCTTGAGTATGCAGGTGCGAACGATTATCTCGCCCTCTCGATCCGAGTCTCCCGCATTCACGACAGTGTCAACATCGGCACGCAGACAGAGCGTGCGTATCGTCTCGAACTGACGCTTTATCCCATCGTCCTTTCCGCTTCGAAGCTCGTAGTCAAAGCTCTTCGGAAAGCAGGGGATGTTCGTCATTGACCAGTTCCTTTCGGGCTTCGGGGAATAATGCTCGATGTCGCAGAGTCCGAAAAGATGTCCGAATGCCCAAGTGACGATATAATTGTTTCCCACAGCTATAAAGCCGACACCCTTGCTCTGAGTCCCCTCGAGCGCAGAGGCGATATTCCGCGCAAGCGACGGCTTTTCCGCAATTATCAGTATCATATCAATCCGATTTCCTTGAGAATAAATATTCCTGCGAAGAGCGTGAACAGGCTCATAAGCGTTGATATCAGCAGTATCTGCGATGCAAGCTCATAGTCGGAGCGCATCTCCTTCGTCATTATATAGCTCGACACCGCCGCGGGTCCGCCGAAAATTATGAAAATGACTCCGAGTCCCACTCCGGAAAAGCCGAGAAGTATCCCGAAAAGCACGGCAAGCCCGGGAACGATCATAGTCTTGCAGGCAGATGAGGCGAGTGCGAGCCCGAGCCGTCCGCGAAGTGAGCTGAGCGAGAAGTTCGCGCCGAGGCTTATCAGTGCCAAGGGCATGGACATATCCGCGAGATAATCGAGCGTTCGGCTCGCCAGGATCGGAAGCTCAAGACCTGTCATACGCCAAAGCAACGCGAGGATTATCGAAATTATCAGCGGATTCGTAACCACCGTCCGCATTATCCGCTTCACCAGCGCACGCGGGCTGAGCTTTACCTCGGCGGGCGCGTAGATGCTCATAACTATGACCGCGAAAACATTGTACAGCACCACCACGAACGGCAGTACCATCGAGATCGTCGCCGCGCCGACCTCGCCGAACATATTCGTCGCGAGGGTTATACCGAGAATAGCCGCGTTCGAGCGGTAAACGCCCTGGATGAACGCACCGCGCTTTGCGTTGTCTTTAATGAATATCGGAACGAGTATGCAGGCGAGGATGAACGAGACCGTCACCGCCGAAACGCAGAAGATTATCAGCTTGAGATCGATCACATCTCCCGAGCCCGCCTGAGCGATATCGATAAAGAGCAGAGCCGGCAGACTGAGCTTGAAGACCAGCTTGTCGCAGACCGCGATAAAGCCGTCGTTTATAAAGCCTCTGTGCTTCATCAGCACACCGATCAGCACGATAATGAATATCGGCGCGATTATATTCATACTGTACAGGAATCTTTCGAGCATATTTTATGTTCACAGATCCTTTTTTTGTTGGCTGA